>JAQTRI010000155.1 GCA_028711905.1 Candidatus Wallbacteria bacterium
TTCCTGCTGCCACCAGGCTTTTCTGTCGTGCCAGGCAAACCTGTGGAATTCTTCGCCGGGCGCGAGTGTGCGCTCCATAACTTCATACCATCCGGCTCTCTGCTTATCCATGCCCACTTCCGGCATGAGTTTGGCGATTTTCTCAGCCAGTTCCACATATTTATTTTCAGGATGGAGACTGTGGATGCGCATCAGGTTCCAGGCGATTTTAAGGTTGTGCCCGACAACTGCGCGGTTCTGCTGCCAGCCCCATGCCTGATCCTTGCTCCAGTCAGCGTTGAACTTTTCCTGCACAAACGGGCTGTTCTCATAATCAGGGAAGTGATCGACAATGCAGTCGGCGCAGTAGACAAGGAAGTCCTTGACCTTGGGTTCCGGGTTGGCCAGCCAGAGATTGATTAGATATGCGGGGGCATGATCACCCACAGAGTTCCAGTTTTTACGACCCTTATTTGGCCCGAGGCTTTCTGCCATCGGGTCCATGGTGATCGGATCAACATGCGAAAAATAGCCGCCCTTCTGCTTGTCTTTGAAAAAGCGCTCAAACAGATCCAGTGTCATCCTGATGTCCTTCATGATAGCTGGATCACCGTTGATTCTGTAAGTCTGGGTCGGGCCGGCTAAGGCATATATCTGTTCATACATGGGAATGGCGTCATAGTCGTCGCCGAACTCTGAGGTGAACACCTTGTGTTCCATGTCGCCTGTGATGTCAATTCCGTGGTACCAGTATATGAGGTTTTCGTCCACATCATAAAAGCGCATGTGATCGCGCAGGTATTGAGTCCCTTTTTCAGCGGCTTCAAGGAAGCGGTCTTCTCCTGTAAGAAGGAAGGTCGAGGCAAAGCCGTAAATCAGCCTGGAAATAGTGTCTGTTTCCTGGCGCACAGTGCCCTGCTGCGCTCCTGTAAGGCTGATGGTGGTCCTGTAGTTCTTGTAATCTATGTGCTTTTCATCGCCGAACTGGGCTTTGATGAAGAAATCAGCAATGCTGCGGGCCTGTTTGACCCACCAGTCTGACTCTTCAAAACGGAATTTATCGAATTTTTTACCCGGAAAATACAGGACCTGAGCCTCAAACACATGCTCCCCGGCTTGCGGATAAAAGGTTCCGTATGTGAACAGATACTGACCAGGTTTAAGGAGGTCCACCATCTGGCCTGTGGCGTCTAAATATGGTTCATCCAGATTACGCGCAATCTGGGCATAGCAGTTGGCTGAGAGCTTGACCTGGAATTCTCTGCCGTCTGTAGTCTTGATCCCAAAGGTTTTCTTGTCCTTATTGCACTCTGTGACATAGCCGGCGATTGTGTCTGAAAACTCGAAGTTCATGTTCTGCATGTTTGATCCTTTCTTCTGAAGGTTGATAATGCTGAATGTTGTTGAACGGAATTATGGTATCATATTTGTTCCGGATGTCAACATTTATTATACTGTCAGGGGTATGGGGGGGCGCTGTTGAAGGAATTTCTGCATATGGGTTTAAACTGCAACGACATCTCTTTGATCGAATCTTTTTACTGTAACTTTTTCGGGTTCAGGAGAGAGCGGGTTCTGAAGATTGATGAAAGTGAGATTGTGATCATTTCCTCCGGTGGATTTTCTCTGGAGCTGTTCCAGTCAGACGGAAAGGAACCTCTCCCGTGTCCGATTAATGATGGTTACACCCATCAGAGCTGGAGGCATATCTGTTTCATGGTGGATAATCTGGACGCTGTGATTGCTGAGCTGGGGGATCAAGTCAGGATTACCCTTGGTCCGTTGGATATGGGGGCTGTCAAACCAGGCATGAGAATCTGCTGGGTTGCGGATCCGGAAGGCAATATCATTGAGCTGAATCAGGGATACAGCGATAGCGAATGACTATTCGCCATTGCGTGTGTAAAACAGGGTCAGAATCGTAATGTCGTCGGATTGTTCCGCCTCGCCTGCAAATTCCTTGATTGTGGACAGGATTTTTCTGGTGGTGTTTTCCGCACTGTTACAGCATGTCATTTTAAGGGTTTCTTCGAATCTGGGCTCTCCGTAAAGGTGCTGGTCGATGTTTTCGGCCTCAGTCACTCCGTCTGTGTACAGGGTGATTATGTCCCCGGGATTCAGCATCAGGTCGTGGTGTTCGTATACAATGTCCTGAGATATACCCAGAGCGCAGATCGGTTTGAATTTCAGGCCTTCAATAGAGCCATCAGCCCTTTTAATATAAGGCGGATTGTGTCCTGCACTGCAGCACTGCAGCTTTCCTGTGCGCAGGTCCAGAAGACCAAGAAAAAATGTACAGAACATGAGAGACTCATTGTGTTCACAAAGTTTTCTATTGACCTGGGCCACTATGCAACTGGCAGTCATCTCAGGCATGGCTTTGGCTCTCAGCAGGGAAATGGTTACAGCCATGAAAAGAGAGGCAGGCACACCCTTGCCTGAAACATCGCCGACAGCAAAGCACAGGGTATTGTCATCGATCAGGAAAAAATCGTAAAGATCACCACCCACTTCCTTGGCCGGGACGATAGTTGCAAAAACATCTATCTCGGTTTTATCAGGGAAGGGCGGGAATTCCTTGGGAACCATACCCATCTGGATTTCATGCGCGATCCGCAGGTCACTTTCAATCTTTTCTTTGGCAGCAGTGGTCTTTTTCAGGTTTTCGATGTATTCGTGAAGTGTGACCTGCATTTTTTTGAATGACTCATTGCACACGGCGATTTCGTCATGCCCTTTTATTACAGGTAGAAGTGCGTTGAAATTACCCTGTCCGATAGTCTCAGCGGCTTGTGCTAAAACGCACAGGGGATTAGTGATTCTCCTGGATATGCTGGTGATCATCAGAAGCAGGGTGATTAAACCGAGCAGGGCAATCAGGATCAGGATTTTGTTCAGGGATCGCAGGTCGGCAAGCAGCTCATCCTCTGGAATCACGATAGCCAGTGACCAGCCGGTTGAACTCTGGGGTGTGTGATAAAACCAGCTGACAGCATTCAGGTATCCGCAGAAACAGCGGGCAAAACCGCTTTGCCCGGCTATCATGTTCTTTCCCAGTGCGCGAAGTTCCGGCTCGTTCAAGTGTTCGGCTAAGCTGAAAATGCTCTCGTTCATGATCAGGTTTTTATCCGGGTGGGTGACGATCCTGCCTGTTCGAGTGACAATCATTCCATATCCTGAGCGGAAAATCTGAATCTTGGACACTATGCTCTCAAGCCATTGCAGAGAGACATCGACTGTGACTATGCCGGCGAACCGTTTCTTTCCGTCAACCGGACGAAAAAATGGTGTGGAATAAGAGCATATTATCTGGTTATGGGCGTCCTCATCAAAATAAGGCTCTCCCCAGAGGGCTTTATCCAGAAGCCGTGGAATCTGATACCATTCTCCAAGGGATTCGGTCTTATAATCAGCTGAAATATCTACATATTCAATGGCCCCGTCACCTCTGAAAAAATATGGTGCGAAACCCGAACCGGCAGCAGTGGAGATGCCGGGCTCGAACATGACGCACAAGCCGTTGGCATCACCGTTTCTTACCAGCAGATCGTGCATAAAAGAGCTGATTTCCTCCCTTGAATGATCGGACTGCTCCAGATAAACAGCCAGATTTTCCGAGATTCTGCTGATCGGATTAAGAGTGCTTTCAATTTTCAGTGATACGGCATCCGCCAACTGACTGGCGTTTTCTCTCATGTATTTGATGATCAGTTTCTCGGATATGCGGCTGTTGTACCAGAAAAGCAGAAAAAAGAGCAGCAGGCAGCCGGTCAGAATCCAGAAACTAAGCTTAAAGGCAAGGCCTTTACTTTTGAACATTGACGCTACCTTTGAAAAAATCATTGAAAAGAGGAACTTCTGCGATGACTTTCTGATCAAGCAGCAGTTGTCCCATCAGGCGGTATTTTTCCTCCGAAAGGTTTCCAACCGGGACATCCCCGACCTGGATCAATTCTTTGAGTTTGTTCAGCATCCAGGTTTCCTGCGCCCGGCTGGCAGGCTGCCTGGCCCCTTTCATATTCCGGATGTAGTAAAGACAGATGTCGACTGCCTGTTCAGGATGCTCAAAGGCGCAGCTCCATCCCTCGATGGAGGCCTTGACGAACTTGTCGCAAACTTCCCGGCTCTGTTCAAAGGTATTTTTCAGGCAGTAAATTCCGTCTTCGGGGAAGGACAGGTCAAATTCGTTGAAATCAAAGACAGCCAGATCAGAGGATTCAAACCCGGAATTTATGATTTGATGATATTCGTTATAGGACAATGCGTTGATTGTATCGATGCCTCCATAGAGAAAGATGTTGACTGATGACAGAACCGGGACATAGGTCATGGAAAGTCGGTTTTTTCTTATGAACTCATGGATCAGAACATCAAAGTCGCAGAGCCAGATCCCAATACTTCTGCCTGAAAGATCGCTGACTTTACTGATTCCATCAGCTTTTTTCCCCAGAATCATCAGGGATGATTTCTGCAGGATCTGGCTCAGACATACGATGTCAAGGCCCAAGGCCTTTTTCTTGAGACCTGAAACAAGGGATTGGGATGTAAAAACTGCAGAACCATTCTGAAGCGAGTCATATACATTCGCATCCGGGCTGCCCTCAAGAATGGTTACTTCCAGGCCGTATTTTTTGTAAATGCCCTTTTTTTCAGCCATGTAATAACCGGCGAACTGTGCCTGATGGTACCATTGGGGAAGAAAAGTCACTTTGACCGGTTCTGCTGATGCAGGGGTGCTGACAGAGTAAATTAACAAAAAAATGATAAAAAGTAATGCTGGTTTCATGTTTCCTTTTTCAGGGGGGATTCATTTTCTGTATCATACCAGAACCTGTTATTCTTTGCACGGCAAAGTATCATCATGATCAATTGTTCTTAAAATTCATTTTTTGCAGAACCTGCCAGATATACAGTTTGTGTCGGATAGGCGAATTCGATTCCCTTTTCGTCAAAATCGTCTCGCAACCGGAAGTTAATCTCCTGCTGAATGTCCATGTATCGGTTATAATCGTTGCCTTCTACATAGTAAACCACTTCGAAGTTCAGGGAAAAATCCCCGTATTCTTTGAAATGAGCGCGATCAAAGGATGCGCCTTCAATGCCGGAAATGATGGTTTTAACTATTTCCGGGATGGACTTAAGCATTGGCTGAGGGGTTTGATAAGTCACGCCAAACCCGGAGCATACGCGGCGTTTTAACATTTTTTTGTAGTTCCTGATCCTGCTTGAAGTCAGGTCTGAATTGGAAAGCACGATCTGTTCACCGCTTAAAGAAGAAATGCGTGTGGTTTTCAAACCGATGTGATCAATGCATCCCAGGTAATCTCCAGTAATGATGAAATCCCCTTTTTCAAACGGGCGGTCAAAGAGAATGACGAAGTAATTGAAAAAGTCATTGAGTATGTTTTGCGCGGCTAAGGCAATGGCTACGCCGCCGATGCCAAGACCAGTCACCACAGTGGAGATGTTGAAACCCAGATTGTCGAGCATGAAAGTGATGCACATGACCCAGAACAGGATCTTGATTACTGTGCGGACGCCGTGGAATGTGGTGGGATTGAGATTGCTTGATTTAGACCATTTTTCATCAACGAAGTAAAGACTGACTGACAGGCCGAATCTCGTGGCCTGGATAGCCAGAAAAGTCACTCCTGCCGCATCGATCATGCGCTTGAATCCTTCAGTCAGGTTGAGCTGAGTGACGCTCAGGTAGAAGATCACAAAATAAAAAATCGGGAACATGGTTTTTTCCAGGAACTCAACGATCATGTCATCCATGCGGGAATCAGTGCGTTCGGCCATGGAACGCAGCTTTTTCAGGATAACGGATTTAATGAATTTGGTGGCAACAGAAAGAACGATCAATACTGTGATGGCAATGACATACCGGCTTAGTGGATTACCGAAAATCGGGCGACTCCAGATTTCGCTGTCTGTGAGAACTTTGTGTTCAAGCCAACTGAAATCGACAATCGTACCGCTGATCAACATGGCCTCTCCCGGTCATTTTTTTGGATAAAGCTGATGATATCATGTATTGTGTGAACAGGCAAATCTTGCAGCTGCTCATTCCCGGGTGTAACATAACCATGAGGAACTCATGTCCAAATCAACCCGTATGTTGAATTTCTATACGGACTGCCTTTTCCTGCTGATCCTGGCTGTTATTCTTCAATCAGGTGCCGGCAGAGGCAATCGCGGTTCTGAGTATATGGAAATCGTCCAGGCTGAAGTCAGCTTTACGGGTTCTGAAATCGTGGTGTCCAATTTCAGCGGCAGTGCCTGGGAAAGAGTTGACATTGTGCTTAATCCGGGAGACAGTTGTGAGCTGCTGCGGACTGAAACGAGCTTCTCTGCCGGAAGTACCAGAATGATCGGGCTGGCACTTTTTCAGCCCGGAGGTTCAGGGGAGTGCCGGGCGCTTGCTGTGCAGCCGGAAAGAGTGCTGCTGAAGTGTGACATACCTGACGGAATCCAGGCTGAATATTTTTGCCGGGTGCGCAAACTTGGCGGATAACAGCTGAACGGTTGGAGAAATCAAGGTGTCTGAGCGCGAACTGATCGTTAAAATGCTTTTTCTTGACAACCAGGACCTTGTGCATGGGGCATTGTACCTTTCCGGGTGCGCAGAGGACCCCGGATTCGCCCGCTGCATAGCTGGAGCTCATTCCCGTCCCCTGAAACTGGATGTGACTGTTTCGTCCGATCTTTTCCTGGAAAAGCTGGCAGACATCAAGGCCCGCTCGCCGGGAGGAGAGAGATTTTTTCAGTTAATCGAGATGCTGGAGCGCTATTTCGGTTCCAGTTACCCGCAGTCCCGCTTCCGCAGGATTTTTGAGATCGCCTGGGAAAAGCAGGATACTTCTGCCAGAAATGCGGCCATCGCCGGATTCCTGAGGGAAGATCTTTCTGCACTGTTGAGGAGCGATAAAATCGATTGTTCGGTCGATTGTGTTGCTCCCCAGTCTGCTCCTGCCGTTCCCAGAGCGGCTCCTGATCAGGTCCCGGTTTTCATGCCGCCTGCCGGGTCAATTGTGCTTGAAACAGATCCGATGATTGATCCTGTTTCCGGCTTTTCACTCCAGGACATGAAGCCGGGAGATTATCTTCTGGTCAGGATTATCGACAAATCTCAGGTTGGATGGCATGTGGCACGCAGCATCACCGGGAGCAGTGAGCCGGAGCAGCAGGAATTGCAGTGCAAAATCGTTAATATTGCAGTCAGGCCCGCAGGCAAGGGTATGGCTTCTGAGATCGCTGAAGTGTATGTAAACCTATCCGATGGTTCTGTGCTCGGCCATTTTGAATGCCAGCTTAACACCAAGATGAAAGCTGTGCTGGGATTTGCTCCTGATGCAGAAAAGAGTGCCGCTGAAGCCGGAGGGGCCATCAATTTCATTCCGCCGAGAATAGAAACAGTCATACTCGGCTTTGCTGTAACAATGCTCCTGATTGTGACGATTTATCTTTTTTTCAGTTTTATCGACCCGGGATATCTGCCTTCTTCAGGATAGAAAGCCTTGCGTGTTGAGAATTTTCGTGCTAAAATGGATTGAGCAGCTGAAACCCCTGTAACAATGTAATGGTGGCTAAAATGGGAAACCTGGATATTACCAGGCGCAAGGTTAATGATATTACCATTATCAGGATCAGCGGAGAGTTTGATCAGGAAGGCGATGCCATATTCTCGACTTTTATCGCCGGCCTTGCTGAAGAAGACCTGAAAAAAGTGGTTGTGACACTGAAACGAGTCAGCTGGCTGGGCAGTGCTTCTTTTAATGTATTCGTGGAACTCATCCGCAGGGTGGAATCCTGCA
>JAQTRI010000156.1 GCA_028711905.1 Candidatus Wallbacteria bacterium
CGCCGGCAGGGTCAGCGTTGTAATGCCATACATGGCCTATTCCAGGGCAGAACGCACATCTTATCTCAAGCGCGAAGCGGCTCAGTCGGAACTGTTCGGCAAGCTTCTTCTGTCATCAGGTGTAGAAAGTATCATCACATATCATCTGCATAATGATGCTATCAAGGCCTTTTTCCAGCCTAACCGTGTAGTGGCTCTCAGCGGCATGGATTTTTTCATTGAGCTGTTTTCCCGCTTCACAGGTGATATCAAGAGCATTGTGGTTTCAACGGACGCCGGGGGAGCGAAGCAGACATATATTTTAGCCCAGCAGCTGAATTTGGATTACGCTGTTTCCAGCAAGTACCGTTCGACAGGCAAGGAAGTGACGGAAAATCTTGGCATTATTGGTAATCTTGACGGCAAGAAAACTGCTCTCATAAGTGACGATGAAACTGTCAGTTTCGGCTCTTTTCTCAATGCCATCAAAAATCTCAGGGAAAACTACGGGGTCGAGGAAATCTATGCCGCGGTCTCCCATTACAAACTCACACCTGCACATGTGAACAAACTGCATGAAGCCAGAAAATACGGCCTTCGTGAACTGTACATCACAGATACAGTTCCTCAGGACGAGGAGATGCTGAAATTCGACTTTGTTATCAAGAAGTCTCTGGATAAGCTGCTGGCCATGGTCATCAACCGCATGCATTATGACCAGTCGGTCAGTATGCTGGCCCGGATTGACTGCAAATGAGCTCTTACTGGATAAATTGGCATTACATGGGAAAGCAAACCGTCAAACAACAAACATCTGTCAGCCAGTTAGAGATCGTTGTTGATCGGAAAATCAACAAATGAGCTGGTGGGCCAATTGCCACACCCACTGCCGCTGGTGCGATGGTAAAGGGACTCCAGCTGAGATTCTGTCTGCTGCCCTGAGCCAGTCAGTCAGGTCTCTGGGGTTTTCCAGCCATGCTCCTGTGCCGTATCCCAATGAATGGTGCCTGAATAAGGAAAATGTCAGTGCTTATCTCAACGAAGTGCGCTCTTTAGCTGAGCAAAACAGGGAGCTTTCTATTTATACCGGGATGGAAGTGGACTTTATTCCCGGGGTTCAGGGACCCGGGTCGATCAAAGATATGCACGGTCTTGACTATGTCATTGGGGCAGTGCATTTCATCGGCACTGAAAAAGGGTGCACTTTGACTGTTGACGGTTGCGCAAGGGAACTGAATGACTGCATCGGTGGATTCTATGAGGGCAGCACAGAGAAAATGGTGCGGGATTACTGGAATCTGATCAGGCGCATGGTTGTTGAAAGTCCCCCTGACATTATTGCGCACCTTGATCTTGTAAAGAAGAACAATGCAGGGAACCGGTTTTTTTCCCAGGACGACAAGTGGTACAGGGAAGAGGCATTGGAAACTCTGGCTGTAATTGCAGCCGGCGATTGTATTGTCGAGATCAATACCGGGAGCATGACCAGGTGGAATCTTTCTGAGTTCTATCCCGCTCCATGGATGGTCCGTGAATGTCTTAAGCGAGGGATTCGTCTGACTCTGAACTCAGATTCACACACTCCGGAGCATGTGACAGGTTCGTTCAGCAAGGCTGCGGCAATACTCGAAGAACTGGGCTGCAGGGAGCTGATGGTGCTGGAATCCGGCGGATGGAAGGCATGCTCTTTCAATAAAAACGGCATACTCGGAAACTGAGGTCGATTTGTTTCTTGATCTGGTAAAGTCGCGCAATAGTCTACGAAAGTATGATCCTGAACGAAGCATCTCGCGGAGTGATATTGAATTGTGTCTGGAAGCTGCCAGACTGGCACCTTCGGCATGTAATTCGCAGCCGTGGTCCTTTGTTGTTTCAGAAAAGCCCGAGTGCAGAGAATTGGCGCAGAGAGCGTTCAGCGGAATGTATTCCATGAACGCCTTTGCTGCTGATGCTTCAGCCATTGTGGCTGTGATAACTGAAAAATCCCGGTTCGCCGCTAAAGTCGGCGGTTTTTTCCGGGGCACACAGTTCAGCCTGATCGACATCGGCATTGCCTGCGAGCATCTGGTGCTGCAGGCTGCGGAACTGGGTATAGGTTCGTGCTACTTCGGCTGGTTCGATGAAAGGGCTGTCAGGAAAGCACTGAAACTTCCAAAGGGCGCAAAGGTCGATCTTCTGATTTCGCTGGGATATCCGGCTGAATTCCGGGAAAAAAATTCATCCAGAAAACAGCTTGACGAAATCCGCAGGTATTTCCGGTGAGTCGACCTGACCGCAGCTCCATGATGCGGGACACAGGCGTGGCAAGGCTGCTCTGGCAGCTTTCAGCCCCTGCCGCGGTCGGCATGGTCGTGCAGGCGTTATACAGCGTAGTTGACACCATGTTCGTTGGCAGGGGTGTTGGTGTCGCGGCCATTGCCGGGGTGACGATCACCTTTCCTGTGCACATGTTTTTTCTGGCCCTGGGAACTGCCATCGGGATCGGCGGGGCTTCGCTGATATCCCGCAGCCTGGGCGCAGGAGAGAGGGAAAAGGCCGATTATACCGCAGGTATGGTATTACTGCTGACCATTGTCACAGGGATCGTTTTTTCTGTGCTTTCACTGCTGACACTGGAACCACTGCTCAGACTGTTCGGGGCTTCGGCTGTCATTATCGGTCCGGCTCGAGAGTATGCGGCTGTAATCCTGGCCGGGTCGGTGTTTTTCGTGGTATTAGTCGGCGGGAACAGCACTGTCCGGGCTGAAGGCAACGCCTCTTTTGCCATGTACACCATGTTCCTGTCAGCGGGATTGAATGTGGTGCTGGACGCAATCTTCATTTTCTGGCTCAAGAGGGGTGTGGCAGGCGCAGCAGAAGCTACAGTGATTTCCTGGATTGCGGCTTGCGCTCTGCAGCAGTGGTATTTTCAGGGCGGCAGAAGTATGCTGCGATTCCGGTTGAAGTACTTGAAGCCGGACTGGAAGATCATCCGCGAGATTCTCGCTGTCGGGGCTTCGGCATTCGGACGCAACGCGGCAGGCAGCCTGATGGCTGTGTTTGTCAACCGTTCGCTGGTTGTTTACGGTGGTGACATGGCGATCGCCGCTTTTGGCGTGGTTAACAGGCTTTTGATGTTTTTCGCCATGCCCATGTTCGGCATTGTCCAGGGATTCCTGCCGATCGCAGGATTCAGCTTTGGCAATCGCAGGCCGGATCGGGTGCGTGAGGTGCTGCGCCTTGGCGTGTACTGGTCGACAGGCATTTCTCTGGTGGGATTTGTGCTGTTCATGCTTTTCCCGGGGTTTTTCATCGGCATGTTCAGTTCTGACCCTGTGCTTTTCGGCCTTGGTACGGCATGCCTGCGCATCATGGTGCTGGTCATGCCTTTGATCGGGTTCCAGATGATCGGCTCGTCACTGTTTCAAGCGCTCGGCCATGCGGGGAAGGCCTTTTTCCTCTCAACAGCGAGGCAGATTTTTTTCCTGGTGCCGCTGCTTCTGATCCTGCCGCCGGTATATAAGCTCGAAGGCGTGTGGTACGCTTTTCCCATTGCCGACCTTTTGTCGTTTCTGGTGACTCTGGTTTTTGTGGCTAAGGAAATGGCCGCGCTGAAACTGCGCGAAGAATAAAAAAATATTTTGAACCTTTTCCAGGATTCCGCACTATTGCATTATTGAACATGGAAGAAAACGCGAAAAAACTTTTACTGGATTTCACACAAGGTGACAGGCAGGCCTTTGCCGGACTCGTCAGGCTGATTTTCGGGAGGTTTTTCAGGATGTTCTACCACATGGGAGCCGACAGAATGGCAGCTGAGGATCTGTGCCAGGAGTTTTTTCTGGCCATCTACCGGGGAGCGCCCACATTCAGGCCGGAATCCCGGTTTTTCCCCTGGGCTTATTCCATTGCCAGGAACATCTATTCCCAGCATGCCGGACGCGCCTCCAGTGTCAAGGTAGTGCCTATCCACCCCGGCATCCCGGCCGGCATGGGCTTTGATTTTTCAGACGAATTCGGAGTGCCTGAACTGCTCAGCCGCCTCAGTGAGGAAAAGCGCATGGTATTCGAACTCAAGCATTTTCAGGAACTGAAGTTTTCGGAAATCGCGGAATTGCTGGGAGTTCCGGAGGGTACGGTCAAGTCCCGGATGTTCGCGGCTATCAGGGAGATCAGGGAAATCCTTTCCAGGAGAATGACATGAAACACATTACAGAGGAACAGTTTGTCTCGTACCTTTACCAGGAAATGCCGCAGGACGCGAAGCTCATGGTTGAAAACCATCTGAATGGTTGTCCTGAGTGCCGAGCCCTGCTGGAAGGACTGCAGAACACGATTGTGGCCGTCGATTCCCTGCCTGATTACTGCCCTGAAGGAGCGCTGGAGCGTCTTTCTTCCCAGTTCGAAGCGAAAACCGCAACAAAATCAGACATCATGACCCCTGAAGAACTGGCGGAAAT
Organism: Candidatus Wallbacteria bacterium; assembly: GCA_028711905.1. Classification (GTDB taxonomy): domain Bacteria; phylum Muiribacteriota; class JAQTZZ01; order JAQTZZ01; family JAQTZZ01; genus JAQTRI01. The sequence goes on from JAQTRI010000156.1 coordinate 4,419, forward strand.
GCTGAAAGTTCCGCTTTCAACCATATACGAACTCCTGACGGACCTGCCTTATCTAAACCTGGCCGGCCAGATAAGGTTCCGCAGGGATTCGATCAATCACTGGCTGGAGCTGCGGGAGCACAACTCGCACAGGGATGCGAAAATCGTGTACGAGGACATGTCAGTCCGGCTCTGGCGCGACGCAATATGACATCAGGAGGCAGTATGAACAAAAACACGATAGCTTTGTTTTATCGGACTTTCGGCAAGATGCTTGGTACTGGTATCCCGCTGCTCATCAGCCTGGAAACGCTGAAAAAGGACCAGAAGTTCAAGGAATTGACGGAATTTCTGGATTACCTGATCCGGGCCGTCAAACTGGGTAAGGAACTGCATGTTGCCATGGCACACGCCGGTTTCCCCTTAGATCAGGTCGAGGCTGTTCACAAGGCGGTTGTGGCCGGAGAGCTTGACTACAGAAGCGATGACATAGCCAGTCTTGCGGAAGCAGGCAGTGACTTCACGATCAGCATTCCGGAGCAGGCGCTGGAGATGGAACAGGAAGCCATCAGACTCGTTAATTCCTGGATCGAGTTTGCGGTTAAAAACAATGCCAGTGATCTGCACATTATTCCGACCATCAGACAGATCCAGATTAAGTTCCGTATCGATGGGGTGTTGCAGCAGCATGCTGAAATAGACAAAAAGTATCTGCCCCTGCTTTGTGTGCGCATCAAGACCATGGCTGACTGCGATGTGGTTGAAACACGCCTGCCGCAGGACGGAAGGATGCTGGTCCGCGTTAATGGTGATGATTGCGACATCAGAATCTGCACTGTGCCGTCAGCTACCGGCGAAAAGATCACGCTCCGCTTTATGCCGAAGAAGAATGTCATTATCGATCTGAAAAGCATTTGCCTTTCCAGGGAGGAACTGTCTCAGGTCGGTGCACTTATGGAGCACTCATATGGTTTGCTTTTAGTCACAGGACTTACCGGGTCCGGCAAGTCCACCACCTGTTATTCCATGCTCCAGGAGTTCGTCAACCGCAACCTGAATGTGGTTACAGTCGAGGACCCGGTGGAATACGCCATTGAGGGCGCGACACAGATACAGGTCAGACCCCACATCGGCCTGAACTTTGTATCAGCGCTCAGGGCTGTCATGCGCACAGACCCTGATGTGATCTTTGTCGCTGAGTTCCGCGACACGGAAACCATCAACGCAGCTCTGAAAGCTGCGCAGACAGGCCACTTAGTCATAGCGGTCACGCATTCCCCGTCTGCCTGCGAACTGCTGGAAATGATGACCGGACTTCCTGATGTCGAGCATGAAGTGCTGGCAAATGTGCTGATCGGTGTGATCGCGCAGTCGCAACTGGCCCGGAAGCTCTGCGAATGCAAAAAAAAGGCCGCGGCTCCGGCAAAAGTGCAGAAAAAATATGGAATCAAGACCGTATGGAATCCTGTCGGCTGCGACAAATGCCTGAAATCAGGCTACAGGGGCCGCATCCCTGTGTATGAAATCACAGAGGCCGGTCGGGAGATCAAGGAAGCCATTGCCAACAAGGATGTAAAATTGATTCGTAAAATCGCGGCTTCCGGCATGCTTTCAAAGGCCATGGCCAAGGTCGGGACAGGAGAGACATCTTTAGCTGAGATCGGGAGGATACTGGGAGTGTACTGATTGTAAAAACGGCATGAAATCATGCAAAAAGGGCGGCCTGATGGCCGCTCTTTTTTTGTAAGGATCGCTTGAGTGATAATATCCGGCAGGATGCGCATACTGACAAGGGACTTTGGAAGTATGATTTACGGAGCTAAAGATCATTAAAGCGGTGTATAATGGTTTCTGATACACGAAAAAAGGCAGGAGGCGTTATGCTGAATCTGTTTATTGTGGACGATCATCCGCTTGTGGTCCGTAGTATGTGCAGGGTAATGGAAGCGGATTTTGAAGTGCGCATCGTCGGGACAGCAACAGATGGGATAAATTTTTTGCGTGATATCACAACAACTTCGCCTGATGTGATTGTGCTTGATTATTATCTCCCGGATATGAACGCCGACAAGGTGCTTGTGGAGCTGCGGAAATTCTGCCGGATACCGGTGCTGGTTCTGACGGGAGCGCCTTCATCCGACATGTGCCGCGAGGTGTTTTCCCATGGGGCCGACGGTTACATCTCCAAGTCCGCGGAATTGGAGGAGATATGCTCAGCTGCTCAGACGCTCAAGGACGGCGGCCGGTACATTGATCCGCGGATAGCTGAAGGTATGGCTTTAGACAGTTTGCTGAAGGAAAACAGGTCGCCGGTAGCGCACCTGACTCCGCGCGAGCAGGAAGTTCTCGATCTGTTGCAGGATGGCTGGAAATACACGAGGATTGCGGAAAAATTGGGTCTCAGAGTGCAGACAGTGTGCGTGTACCGGGACCGGATACTAAAAAAAATGAAACTTGAATCGGCCGATGAGCTGATCCGGATCGGCAATCAGAGCAAGTAAATCCGGCAAGTATGTCTTAATTTTACAGACAAATTGTCTGATATTTTCAGACAGATTTTGTCAATTTTCCGTTTTATCATGGATTGCGTTGCATGGTTCGAGATTTTCGCAAGAAGGAGGCTTATTATGTACAGAGGCAGGATTCCACGCGACAAAGATGAATTCCAGACTTTCACCAGGCACTTTGCCGATCAGCTGCAAAAGCGCGGCGCAAGCGACAATTTCTTAGTCGAGGCAGGCGCGAGTCTGTCGGAAAAGCTTTCCAAATTTGTCGGTTTCGACAAGGAAGCCATGGAGTACGATGCCAAAAAGAAGGTCGCGAACGAGAAAAAGTACGCTATCTGGGATGAGATGTTCGAGGAAATCAGCCGGACTATGAGTTACTTAGAGTTCAAGCTGGGTAAAACCTCGGCAGAGATGAACGAATACGGGGTCAGGCCGAGGCGCTGATCTGATTTGCAGGTCGTCCGGGAGCCCACAAAAGCTCCCGGACGCTCTCCGGGAGTTCTCGCATGGCATTTGGAGGATTGAACCAAAGGGAGGGGCCTCAATATATGGATTGGGACGGGTTCAGGGGGCTGGTGCAGGTTGAGAGGTGGTACTCGGCTTTAAAAGAATAAAGTCTGTGTCTGTTACAACACAGTTAATTATCAAAATAGCGAAGGAATGAATGGAGGTTGCATCATGAAAAGTCTGCTGCTGCTTTTTTCCCTGCTGCTCTTTACGATTAGCGCATATTCCAACATCAGGATCTGCAAAACAGAATTTTATTATACTCACGGCAACAAACCGTACCGCACTTACCAGAATGTCAAAGTCACATTGAGGGAAAGTGCTGGAGCGTTAGATGGCGAAGGCAAGAAGCCCCAGCCTGTCTACCTTAT
>JAQTRI010000157.1 GCA_028711905.1 Candidatus Wallbacteria bacterium
ATATCCGACTAATGAAACGACTGGAAGACCGGACTCTTTGCGGACCTTGCGCTGAGTGAAGCGCATTTTCGTTACTTCGTGCAGGCGTTTGCCGAGAATTGCCAGCCTGTCTCGGATACGCCTGCGGTCAAGTTCCAACTGGGTTTCGCCGATGCCTCTGCGCGTGCCTATGCCTCCGGCCTGACGGGACATGGACTTGCCTTTGCCGGTGAGCATGGTAAGTGCATAGCGCAGCTGAGCGATTTCCACCTGGAGTTTGCCTTCGTGGCTGCGGGCTCTTCGGCTGAAAATCTCCAGAATGATGGCAGTGCGGTCGCGCACCTCGCAGCCGATGGCGTTCGATATATTGCGCTGCTGGGTGGCTGATAATGTGTTGTCAACGGCCAGCAGGTCTGCCCCCTGATCCTGGATCAGTTCCTTCAGTTCATCGACCTTACCGCTGCCAAAATAAAATCTGGAGCATGGAGCATGGCGCGCTTGAACAGTTCTGGTCTTGACCGGGATGTGTAATGTTGAGAGGAGCGCTTCCAGTTCGTCTAAAGACAACGAAGTATCTTGCTCATTCTCTCCGGGAAGGCGCAGGCGGATAATTACAGCTTTGCTCATTTTACACTCCACATCTGCGGATCAGGATCAAGGTGGCGTCATCATGGGGATCGACTGTGCTGTTGTATCTGTCGAAATAGCTCTTGAATTCATTGATGGTCTGTTGAAGAGGCTTGGACCGGGAGTAATTCTCCCTGAAAAACTGACGCAGACGGGTTTCCCCGAAAACACCTTCCGGCCCGGAACCGGCGTCTGTGATGCCGTCGGAATAAAGAATAAGAAGATCATCGCTCGCGAGTGGCAAATGGCTCATGTCAAAAGAGATGTTTTCAAACATGCCCAGGAACAGGTTGCCGGTTTTGAGTTCAAGAAAATCGCTGTTCCCGGTTAATACCAGCGGATAATTGTGGCCGGCGTTGGTATAGGAAAGGATGCCTGATCTGCGATCGAACATGCCGATGAACAAGGTCATGAACATATGCTCAGCCGAGTTTTTCAAGAGATAGGCATTCAGCTCTGAAGCGATATCTCCCAGGGTGCAGAGCAGCCCCTTCTGTGCGGCGTAGCGCACAATTGAGCGCACCATGACCATCAGGAGCGAGGCAGGCACGCCTTTGCCGGACACATCGCCGATCAGGAAGATTCTGACATCCTCTCCGATCTCGATGAAATCGAAATAGTCTCCACCCACAGAAAAGGCCGGCTGATAAAAAAACGCAACTTCTACTCCGCTCAAGTCCGGATCATGGTCAGGGAGCAGATTGAGCTGGATCTCGCGGGCGACCTGTAACTCCTTGGCCATGCGCTCCTTTTCCACCAGTTCACGGGACATTCTGAAACGCTGGATAGTGTTGCCGACTTGTGAGGAGATGATTTCCAGCAGCCGGCGGTCCGTGTCGTCAAACACGCTGCGGTCGGACTTGTCCGTGACATTGATGATGGCTGTCACCTCATTGTCCACCATGATCGGCACTGACAGGAATGAGTTTGTGTGATAGAAGCCGCTTCTGGCTTCATCAGCGATCCAGTCTAAGCGGCTGGAATCACGGAACAGGAGTGAGCTTTTGCGACGGATAACCTCCTTGGTGACCCGTCCGCGGTACTTGATCTGGAAATTTTCCACTTTTTTTCCATCGATGCCGATGTGACCCTTGATCATGACATCATGACCTTCCTCTTGAAGCACAACCACTGAGGCTTTCTGGCAACCAAGCACCCTGGTGATGACATCCACGATCATTTTCAGCAGTTCTTCGAGGATAAAGGTGGTTTTGATGTTTTCCTCAAAGGCATGGATAGTAGACAGCTCTTCTTCCTGCTTGATGATTTTCTGCTTGAGGGAGCACACTGATTCTCTCAGTCTGACCAGTTCGCAGGCTGTGCCTATCCTTCTGGAAAGCTCCTGCGGCAGAATACGCTCGGGAAGAATGTCGATGATCGGGGTTTTGCAGCCAGCTGTGCCCGGAGACAGATCCCCCCAGACAATGAGGTTAGCACAATGCGCGGCCAGTTCACGGATTTCTCCTGACCGCACTATAGCTATCTTAACGCGTCTTGTACCGGTTTTCCATGCTTTGCAGGTGATGCCCGCCTGATGCAGGGGAGTTGCGAGAGGCATGCAGGAAGGGCTTAGATGAATCATGCCCGGAAACCGATCTTCATAGCTTTCACGGCTTGACTGTAAGTGGATTCAGCCACGGACAGCGCTTTGGCGTTGCCGTCAGAGATGATTCGATCCAGTTGGGCCGGATCGCCTGCGAGCAGGGCTCCTTTTTCACGGATGGGACTGATAAAGGCATTAATGCGTTCAAAAAGGTTTTTTTTGCATTGCACGCATCCGATTCCGGCGCTCCGGCAGGATTGCTCTATCTGAGGGAGTTCCTGGGGGCTGAACAGGCGGTGATAAGAGAAAACCGAGCATACTTCAGGGTGGCCGGGGTCAGTTTTTTTAACCCTGGCCGGGTCGGTCACCATATTCCGGACTTTCTCCCACAAGGCAGTTTCCTCTTCGCAGAGCAGTATGTAATTATTGTAACTCTTGGACATTTTACGGCCATCGAGACCGAGGAGAAGAGGCACTTCGGTCAGCTTTTCGGCAGGTTCGGGAAAGATCGAGCACTGGAATAGATAATTGAACCGCCTGACGATTTCCCTGCTCAGTTCAAGATGAGGCAGCTGGTCTTTTCCGATCGGGACAGTGTCGGCCTTGTACAGGATGATGTCAGTGGTCATGAGCACAGGGTATCCAAGGAGACCATATGTGACATTCGGCCCCAGATCGAGCTGGTTGATCTGGTCCTTATAAGTTGGGCAGCGCTCCAGCCATCCCACAGGGGTGATCATGGAAAGGAGCAGATGCAGCTGTGCATGCTGGGGTACAGCTGACTGCTGAAAAACGACTGCGCGGAAAGGATCGATTCCTGAGGCGAGAAAGTCGATGAGCAATTCGCGGGAGGAAATGTCTGTTTCCTTGCTTTCCGCATTTTCCGTCAGGGCGTGCAGATCGGCGATTTCAAAAAAACACTCATAATCACCGGTCAGCTGCAGCCAGTTTTTCAGAACTCCAAAATAATGACCCAGGTGCAGCCTGCCTGTGGGTCTCATACCGGATAAAATTCTGCCTTTCATATAAGCTCCTCGCTATAGTTTTCTTGAGAGGTTCTTTTCAGGTCAGAAAAAGCTCAGTGGCTTAGAGCAGATTATATCAGAAATGCCTGATGCGGGAAAGTTCCGCTTCAGGATGCGTTGAAAGTGGGGTGTGATTTCTGATAAACTGCTAAAATTAAGGGGGCGTTGTTGAGAAAATCCCTTGGTTTTCGTATAGCCGTTTTATTCATTTCAATTATTCTGGTGCCTTTACTTCTGACACTCCATATAGCTGACAGGGCGATTTCCAGGATTTCCAGGGATGAAAATCTGAGAAAGCTGGAACTGGGGCACACTATGGTGACCAATTACCTGAAAAGCAAAAAGATCGAAATGAAGGTCAATTCCAAAAAGGTTTCCGACATCCTCAGCTGGCAGGAATTGGACTCACAAACCATTGAAAACGCTCTCAAGGAATTTTCTTTCACAGGTATGCAGCTGATCTCCGACACTGCTGAAACTTCATGGGGATTGCCTTATGCCCTTCCCCGCGATATCAAGGAGCGTTTGAAAGGCCTGGCCGCCCGCCAGCAGTGGCAGAGCATAGACTGTCTTTTCGGGAATTCACTCCTGATGCTGGGGGTTTCCCCTCTTACGCGCAGATATGGCGAGTCCAATGCCCTGATCTGTATCAATGAGTTGAAATCAGATTTTATCGATCCACTGTACGAACTGACCGGAATGCATGTCGAACTGTATAACGGCGGCTTTACTATGCTGGCAGGGACCATGCTGAATGCGGCCGGATACAGGGAAACAGGCAGGTTGAAGGATTCTGAAACTGCAAAAAATCTTCATGGATCAGGCGCTCTGGTGCGTGATGAAGCCTTTGACGGTGAGCATTACCTTGCAGGGTACCGTCTGATCAGCGATCCTGAAATAGAGTCAGAACTTTATGTCATGGTGGCTTTGCCGGGTCGTTCGCTGAGCACGACTGACAGGATGCTGCTGAAGTACCTGTCTTATGTGACAGTCATAGCTATTATGCTGGCCTTACTGCTGGCTCTGTTCTTCTCCCGCTCGATCGTCAATCCATTGCGCTTGTTCTGTTCAGCTGCGCACACCATTGCAGAGGGCAGCTTTGACTATCGTATCACTCTTGAACGGGAAGACGAGATCGGCCGACTGGTAGAATCCTTTAACCAGATGGCCGGAAAACTTCAGAGATCGTACAGCGATCTTGAACGAAAAATATTCGAGATTACCACGCTCTACCGTATCTCCAACCTGGCGGGTTATGAGAGCAACAGCGAAACTCTGCTGTCCAGAATGCTCGATGAAATACGGGCAGCTCTTGAATCGGAGCGGGCCTCGATTTTTCTGCTCAACCAGCAGACCGATACCCTGGAGCTGCGAATGATTTCGGGTGTTCCGGATGGAAGCGCTCAACAGCGCGTGTTTCTTCACACTGGTGAAGGTATCGCCGGTACAGTTCTCAAAACAGGAGAGGGCTTTATCAACAATGCAGGTGAATCCCATCCGCTTTTTGTCCGTTTCCGCGAGGACGGCAGGCTGAATGGTATTCAGAGCATGATGTGCGTGCCTCTGTCTTTCCGTGATCGAATATTCGGCGTGCTCAACATCGTAAACAAGGCTCAGAATGGGCATTACAATGAGAATGATTTCAATCTGTTCAAAGCTCTGGCTTCCAGGCTGGCGGTAAACCTTGAAAACACCAGGCTTTATGAACTGTCGATCACAGATGGACTTACAAAGCTTTATGTGCATCGTTATTTTCAGGTGCGCTTAGAAGAGGAAATTGTCAGGGCGCGCAGGTACGACAACCAGGTTTCGCTTCTGATGTTCGACATCGATCATTTCAAGCTCTTTAACGACAAGTATGGGCATCAAACCGGTGATTTAGTGCTGATGGAGGTCTCTGAAGTGGTCAGGCATACAGTTCGTCGCGATATCGACATACCTGCCAGATATGGCGGAGAAGAGTTTGCTGTGGTGTTCCCGGAGATGGGCGTGGAAGATGCCTTGAAGCTGGCTGAACGACTGCGGAAAAAGATCGAGGAAACCAAAATGGAGACTACCAATTACGGGACACTCAAGGTAACTGTGAGCATCGGCGTGGCCGGGTTTCCCGGGCACGCAGGGAATAAGGCGGATCTGATTCTTCAGGCAGACACTGCATTGTATGCTGCCAAGGCAGGAGGCAGGAACCGGGTAGTGTGCGCGGGATCTGACCCTCCCAAGGGATCTTATTGAACTTTCAGGCCATAATGTATAGCGCATTGTCTGGAAATTTCCTTAGAAATAAGGGGCTCACTGATTATACATTCTGGACCAAAAGATCAATAATTCGTAGGGTACGGTTTCAAACCGTTCCCTACAGGGTGTATTTTGCATGACAACCCTGAACTATCTTGGTCTACTGCGTTCAGTGGTTTCCTGGGCGCGAATCGGCCGGGAAATTTGCATTGAACTGAACTGCAGGTCCGACCTTTCCATTGTCGAAGAGCGAGGATTTCTCTACAGTCCGGATTTTACTCTCCCGGAACAACTCGAAGCGTGTGTCAGGAAGAACAGAAACCGTGAATTTGAACTGGCTTTCATCTATCCGCCGCATTATCACCGGATGGAAGGAAAAATGCGCATGGCAGGCATGGTATATGAAACCTCCCGTCTGCCTGCGCAGTGGGTTGATTGCATCAATCGTTACCTGCACTTCCTCTGGGTGCCTAACAGGTTCAACAATGAACTGGCGCAAGCCTCAGGGGTTACGGTTCCAACCGTGGTCGCGCCATACGGAGTGAACAGGAGGCAGTTTTTTCCCTGCCCGGAAAAAAGGTCGTCAGATACATTTGTCTTTCTTACAATGGCCATGCCACAGCGGCGCAAGGCCTTGGATCTTCTGATTATGGCGTTTTACAAGGCTTTTCCCGATGAAACCGATGTCAGGCTGCACATAAAAACACCATATAAGCTGCACCGTTTCGCTTTTGAGTATCAAGCCGGTGAACTGGAAAAACTGATCAGCGACAGCCGCGTGACCCTGTTTGATTCGCAGTGTGATGATATCGGGCTGCGGAATTTATACTGGTCCGCTGACTGCTATGTGCAGCCCAGCAGGAGCGAGGGGTTCGGCCTGACGCTTCTGGAGGCAATGGCCTGTGGCGTTCCTGTGCTGTCGACTGCTTACGGAGGTCCGGCTGAGTTCCTGACCGAAGGTAACAGCCGAATTGTTACCCATCGGATTGTTCGGGCCGGAAATGTGCAATATGACAGCAGCGATCCTGAGGCTCTGATCGGTGAGCCGGAGATGGACAGCTTAGTTCAGGCTCTGCGTGACGCATATCAGGACCGTATGGGTAATCTGGACCGGGCTCAGAATGCGCTGAGCTCACTTTCGCCATTTGACTGGGGGAAAACCGCTGAGGTGCTGCTGACGAAATTTTGACAATCTTGCACCTGATTCTTTATCAGGCTACAATACTATCAATAACCGTTGAATGAGTTGAGGGATATGATGGGTAAAAAATATATATTCATTGCATTATGCAATGTTTTGCTGCTGTTTGTGTGCGTAAATTTGAATGCTGGAGAACTTGATATCGGTTCCACCAGAGAACTGCCTGTCACGCACCATGGGTTTCTTGCACCCAAGCCTAATATGGATACCATGCAGATTATTGAAAAAGCCAGGATTGTGCTGAAAGAAAAAGAGGTTTCCGAAGCCAGCTATGAAGTCAGGTATATCAAGGAATCCAATTCGGTTTTCGTCAAGGCCTCTGATGAGCAGACCAAGACTATGGTCTGGACTACGCTCAATGATGTGGTCAACTGGCAGTATCAGTCTTCATACACGGATGTGATCACTCTCCAGTACGCTAATGCCATGGAAATCGCCGAGATTCTGTCCAACATATACAGCCCGAAAATTTATCAGAAGCTGTCAGACGGCACCCATGTCATCAAGAAAACAGAGAACAACATCGACATTTCCCCTGAAGCCCGCACCAACTGCCTGATCGTCACAGCCCCGAGCGGTGTGATTGACGGTATCCGTGCCACTGTGCAGAAACTGGATCGTCGCACCATGCAGGTGCTGATCAAGGTGCTGATCGCTGAGATCACGCTGGACGAGAACAGCGAATTCGGCGTGGAATGGAATTTCACAGAAAACACCTTTTTCAGCCAGGAAGACACGCAGGCGGAATCACTGGTGGACTTTGGCAGTCGCACGGGAGCCAAAACCAAGGACTGGAAAACCGACATGCTGGGATTGAAATACAGTATTCTGCGCGACAATCTCAATGCTTTTCTCCAGATGCTGCAATCCACCAGCAAGATCAATGTTTTATCCAGCCCGCAGCTCATGACATCCAACAACAGCGAGGCTCAGTTCGAAGAAACCACCAATGTTCCGATTGAGACCGTCACCACAACAACCACTGCCACAGGATCAAAAATCGAGTACAAGGACATCGGTATCAGGCTCAAGGTCAAGCCTCAGATCAACATCGACGAGTATATCAATCTGAAGATCGAACAGACCATCCAGGATATTACGAAAAGCACTGCAGTGGATAAAGCGCCGGTCTATTCCAACCGTATGGTCAAGACAGATGT
>JAQTRI010000158.1 GCA_028711905.1 Candidatus Wallbacteria bacterium
CTGGCGTATGCCCGATTGAAATCAGGATTGCTGCAGGAAGCCGGGGAAATATTCCGCAGGATTAAGCCGGATGAAGAAAATGCCGATTATCAGGCTCTGAAAGGCATTACACTGCTCAATGCCAATGACCGCATGAACGGAATAAAGGCCCTGGAAAAGGCCACGGCGATCGATCCGGTTAACATTAAAGCCTTGATGGCTCTTGCTGATTATTATATTCAGATGGCTGATTTCGGTAAATCCACAGCGTTTTTGCAGATCATAATCAAAGAGGAACCGTTTCATGAAGATGCCTGCTTAGCACTGGGAGGCATTTTTGAACGCCAGGGACAGACTGCCAAAGCTGTCGAACTGTATCTGCAGTTTTACAAACGCGGAATTGTTACTGCTGAACTGGCGGAAAAACTGGGAAATGTGCTGGAGCAGCGCGATGAACTGGCCCAGGCTGTCGAAGTGTTCCGTCGGGGTGCAGATGCCGCAGTCGATGAAACAGTTAAGGCCAGGTTGAAAGACCGGGCCAATCGTTTGAACGAAAAGCTCTTTGACAGGGCCAATTCCAGCAAGTCTTCAAGCGCTAATCCTTCGGATCTGTCCGACAGTTCGAGTTACTGATGCTCCCGATTGTAATTTTCGGTCCAACTGCAACCGGGAAAACTGCTCTGGCTGTTGCACTGGCCGAAAAACTCGGATCTTTCATCATCTCAGCTGATTCGATGCAGGTTTACAGTGACCTTGATATCGGGTCCGGCAAGCCGACCCCCATGGAACTGGCATCGGTAAAACACTTTCTTGTTGGAATCAGATCACCGATAGAACCCTTCAATGCTGGTGAATTTGTCAGGCATACTCTAAAGATTCTGGAAGAGAATAGTCGTATCAAGCATCCGGTGATTGCGGGCGGGACAGGAATGTATCTGTTCAGTTTGATCCATGGAATCCATGGGTTCCCGGAGATCGATCCTGTAATCAGTACGAAACTGGAAGGACTTTCAACTGCCGATCTGAGAGACCGTCTTGAGGCGCATGATCCTGATTCAGCCTCGTTAATCGGGTGTAATGACAGAAAGCGAATCACGAGAGCGTTACAGATTTTCATGCAGACAGGGCGGACCTATTCCTCATGGATTGCCGGGGATGATAAATTGAGATGGAACGGGAATGCGATTCATGTGAATTTGACTTTCCAGCGCAGTGTTCTGTATGATAGGATCAGTGCCAGAGTGGACACGATGTTCGCCAATGGCTGGATCAGCGAAGTGCACCGGTTGCTGGAGAAATTTCCCAGGGACGCTTACGGCTTCCGTCAGGCTATTGGCTACAGCGATATCATCAGGCACATTGATGGTGAACTGAACCTTGATGAAACACTTGCGCTGATTAAGCGCAAAACCTGCAATTACGCAAAGAAGCAGGAAACATGGTTCAATAAATTTCCAGGAGGTCTTTTACTCCGAGATATTTCTTTAAGTGAAGCGATGGAACAGATATTGGCCTTTATTGCCGGGATCGTATCTGATGAAACCGGTAAAAAAATATAAGAAAAAGAAAAGACTCAAGAGGGGGAATCATGGCCAAAAAGATCAATCTGCAGGACAATTTTCTTAATCAGGTCCGGCAGGACGGCATGGAACTGACAATATTCCTTACGAACGGTGCCAAGATCAAAGGTATTCTTAAGGGGTTTGACAATTTTACGATCGTTCTTGAGGTCATGGGAAAGCAGGAACTGGTTTTCAAGCATGCCATTTCTACTGTGATCGCTGGAAAACGAGTGAGAAATCTCTTCCAGTTCGAGGATGAGGGCGGCGAAGCATCATCTGCCGGCGAGACTGGCGAGGATTGATATCTCCGGTTGTCTGAGGTGCGGACTGACTGATTCGGACAGCTGAGTTTTGCACTGACTTTTTATCTTTTTTTGGATTGGTCAAGTGGTCTGAGCGTATATTGCGCCGGGCCATTTTCTTCTTTAAGCCGATAAAAAAAACATGACCGTTGCAGGCCCGTAGCGGAGGAATGAATGATTTCTGAGTTCATCGGACGGAAAAAGATCGGGCAGATTCTGCTGGAGATGGGTGCTATTAATGAGGCCCAGCTCGCTGATTCGTTGGAAATTCAAAAAACGAATGATCAGTTGATCGGCCAGGTTATGATCGCGGCAGATTACCTTGATGATGTCATGCTCGCCAAGGCTTTAGCCAAGCAATTCGGCGTGCAGTATCATGATCTCGGAGAATTCGAGATTGATCATCAGTTGATGGAGATGCTGCCGGACGATCTGATCAAGATGTATTACTTCCTCCCTTATTCTCTGGCTGGGAACCGCATGACGATCATTATCCATGATCCGACGAATGTTGCCATGTTCGATGCCATTCATGTTGTTACCGGTCTGGACATCGACTATCTTGTCGCGCCGAAGAGCAAACTCGAAGAAAAAATCGGATTTTTTTACAGCCTGGGTCTTGACGGTCACAAGCGGCTGGAAGATGTTTCTGTCGGTGATATTCTTGATGAGGTTTCACTTGAATTTGTTCAGGATGGCGGGGAAGATGCGAGGGAAACAGATCTTCTGAAAGCTGCGGACCAGAAGCCGATTATCGCACTCGTAAATAAAATATTGCTTGAAGCCATCAAAGAGTCGGCGTCAGACATACATATCGAAGCTGAGGAAGATATGGTGCAGGTGCGCTACCGCATCGATGGTGTGCTGTATAACAAGATGCCGATTGCCAAGAAAGCTTCTTCTGCAATTGTTTCCAGGATCAAGATCATGGCTGATCTGGATATCGCTGAAAGACGCATTCCCCAGGATGGAGCTTTTTCCGTTGTGTTCGGAAGGGCCAAGATCGACTTTCGTATTTCTATTCTTCCCTCGATCAACGGCGAAAATGTGGTTATGCGTATCTTGTCGCGTGAAAATATCCGCATTGATCTGAGGACTCTTGGGTTTAACCAGGCACAGTATGATCTTTTCCTGCGCAATATCGCCAAGCCCTATGGAATGAACATCACCAGCGGGCCGACAGGTTCGGGGAAAACAACCACGCTGTATGCAGCGCTTAATGAACTCAAATCCAGTGAAGTTAAGATCATTACAGTCGAAGATCCGGTTGAATACCAACTGGCTGGAGTGCTTCAGGCACAAGTGTTCATCAATAAAAATGATCCTGAGCGATCAATGACTTTTGCCAAAGGCTTAAGATCAATTCTCCGTCACGACCCTGACATCATTCTGATCGGAGAAATTCGCGATGGTGAAACTGCTGAGATTGCGGTCAATTCAGCTCTCACCGGTCATCTTGTGTTCTCGACCCTGCATGCAAACAATGCACTTGATGTGGTTGCCCGATTCAGTACTCTTGGAATCGAAAGCTACCTTCTCAGTTCAGCTCTTAATATGATCATTGCCCAGCGCCTTGTACGCAGGCTCTGCACATGCAAGGAACAAGTTGAACCGACTCCTCAGGAGTTGCTAAATCTGGGACGGAATTACGATGAATACAAAGACCGCGCTTTTTACAAACCGGTCGGATGCGAAAAATGCTTTAACATCGGATACAAGGGTAGAATCGCCATTTTTGAGATTCTGAGCATTTCGACTGAGATAAGAGAAATGATTCTGACTGGGGAAAACATGTATGAAATAGGCCGTGCCGCAAGGAAGCAGGGCTATGTCACTCTCCTGGAATCAGCGTTCGAAAAGTCTTTGGACGGGATCACCAGCCTGAAGGAAGTGGAAAGGTATATTACTGACTGATGAAGCTTGCGAACCTGAAAAAAATTAAACTGTCACAGGTAAAAAACCTGATTATCGGCTCCAGCGACCCGGTTGCTGTAGATATTGGGACTAACAGCGTCAAGAGCATCGAGATTGCCAGGCCTAAGTCCAGCAGTGAGGCAATTGATGTAAGAAACTTCCGAATTGTTTCGACACCGGACAACTGTCTGCTCAGCACTTATACAGAAAATCCTATTATCAATCCGACTGCACTGCAGGACTCGATCGATTCACTGGTGGCTTCAACGGGGCTGTGGAACAGAAATGCTTTGGTCATGCTCTACGATTCAGCGGTGGTAATCAACTGGTTAAGTATTTCCGGAGGAGAAGAGAGCGAACTTGTCGGCTTAGTGGAAGAGAAGCTGTCCACTTTTCTCCCAACCCCGACAAATGAATGGTTTATCGACTTCCAGGTGCTGGAAGAGAAAAAGGATTCCAAAACTATTATCAGCGAAGCAATTCGCAGGGACAACCTGTTAGAGTTCGGCAGGATTCTGCAGGATTCAGGTTTGAACATAGTTACCATTGACAGCAGTTCTTTTAATCTTCTGAATGTTTTTCACCGTTACCTGAGCGACAAGGAAAATTCGAAGAAGAACATTGCGGTCGTCAATATGGGTCATAACAACACATCTGTCATGATTATGAAAGAAGGGACACTGAAGAGTCAGCGCAACCTCGGTGTTGGTGGAAAGGATTTCACGCAGAACATAATGGATGCCAAGGGCATCCGTTATGAAGAAGCCGAAAAGTATAAGCAGGATGAAATATTTTTTCTCGAAGATCCGACTGAAGAACAGAACAGGAATGAAAACTACAATATCATCAAGCCAAGTTTCGGTAAACTGATTAAAGGATTATACGATTCTTTTGACCATTATCTTGCCAAATTCAGAGAGTTCAAGATTCATGAAATCCTGATTTCCGGGGGCGGTGCGAATTTCCGTAACATCAATGTGCTGATTCACCGGCATCTGAATATTCCTGTTAAACAAGGAGCGGATGTCATCCATATCAAGTATCAGGGGCAGGAAATGATGCCTGTTGACAAGAATACTTACGCTCCAGCTATCGGGGCTCTTTTGAGGGAATTGCAGTGAAAATAAAAATGGACCTGCTTCCGCAGAAATTCAAATGCGTTCGACATGATTTTCTCGGAGTAGTGCTCCTGGTTATGGTGCTCATACTGGGATCACTTATGAACGGACTGATACTTATGGGTCTGAAGATAAGGTACAACATCACTGAAAGGTCCATCAGGCGCGGGGTGGAAAGTTCAGCCAAAGAACTGGAAAAAAGTGCACTGAAGAAGGAAGTTCTTAAAAACAGCCTTGACAAGGTCTCGTTTGACACTGAAAAGCAGATCAGGCTTAACGATGAAATTTCCGCCTATAACGATATCAAAAGGCATTTCCAGTGGAGCGAATTCTTTCAGCAGTTGGAACTGATGATGCCCAAGCGGGTGTGGATAAAAATGCTTGACATATCAAAATGTCCAAGTTTTACGCTGATCTGTGAAGCCGCAGACCAGATGTTGCTCATTGATCTGGAGCAGAATTTGATTTTAAACAACAAGTATTTTTCCAATGTTTTTCTCGGAGATTCTGTGCTCGACAAGCAGAATCTTGCGGTAATATTCCGCATTTCGTTCGATTTTTCCAACGGAGGAAAGGGCTCTTGAGAACCAGAAACGCTTCTCTGGCGGAAAAGTATGGAATCAGGTTTACGATAGCTCTGCTGGCGATTCTGAGTTTGACCTGCGCTTATCTGATATTCAGGAATTACAATGTACGGATCTCTGAAGTGAAGGCCAAAAAGGAGCAGCTCAAGGAACAGGAAAACAGAAACCTGAGTGAACTGGGAAAATTAAAGAATGAAATCAGCATTCTGGAAAACCAGGTCAAGGACAAGCAGAAGCGCATCGAGTTCGAGCAGAACCTGTACAGTGAAAAAAAGAAGGAACTTGACCGGTATGTCGGGCAGATTCCTCCGCTTTACATGAAATCGATGCTGAGGAGAAATCTGGTGGATCGCGCTATGCAGCTTAATGTGGATGTACTGGCTTTCAGTGCGCGTGAGCTCGATATGTCTAAATTCATCGGACTCCAGTTTTTCCCTTTGCAGTTTACCATGGAACTTGTGGGCGAATATGGTTCGATCAAGAATTATCTATGGTATCTGGACAGGAACATTATTCTGCCTGATGTAATAGATCCGGCCAAAAAATGGAGCTTTATTGTGCAGGTATCTCAGGACCAGGGCCTGGAAATAATCTCACCAGGAGGAACTCCGCAAGATGTTGGCATGGGGCCGAGACCTCCCAACATGCCTGGACCACCGCCGGGAATGGGTGGATCAGGTGCAGAACAGCAGACAGTTGAAGCAACAGCATCCAGTGTCATATTACGGGACATGATGAAAAAGAAAGGCCTGCTTGATAACGGAAAACTCAAGGTCAGGCTGAAACTGGTGACTTTCATAAGAAGGACAGGCGATGCCGGAATTTAAAAAACCAGAAATCAAGAACAAGGGACTGATCTTTTCCATGATCGGACTGCTGGTTGTGGCCATTGTTTTAAAGTTCACTGTTCTCAAAAAAAAGGACCCCCTCGCCGAAGGTTTTATATCGCAGGAAAGTTTAGCGCAGCAATCTCCACCGCCGGCAGTGAAACCGGCCGCTCAACAGCCACAGACTTCCAGACGAAACATTCATGAACCCCAAAAGCAGGCAGCTCAGCCAGGTGCTCAGCGTCCGGTTCCGCCTCCGCAATTGCCTGGTCAGCAAACCCAGAGTTCAACAGAAATGATGAGGCCGAAGCGAACATTTACAGGGTATGAGTCCATCAGAACTGACCTGTCTACTGCTGAAACAACGACAAGTGACGCACAGACCGAAGTTGTGCAGAACATTCTTCAGGACTTCAAGAATTCCATTGAACAGAAAAACAAGGCCAAGGTCGCCATCATGAATGCTGAGGAAGCCCTTAAGAGGCTTAGAATAACCATGAGAAAACTTAAAGATAATCAGCAGAGAGCATTGGCTGAATATCTTAAAAGCCCGACGAATTTCTTGAAAACTGCGCGAACCAATTTCAGCAAAGGCAGCTACCTTGAAGCGGAAAACTACGCCAGTAAGGTTATCAACGACTGTTCAAGCTTCAAGCTCAGCATTCTGGAAGGACTTTTTAATGAATCGATATCGTTCCGTTATCGGGGTTATTACGATTACAAGAACAGCAAGGTAGCTGTTTTGACAATGATCAGTACAGCCACAGGCTTGATCGAGGGAACATCCAGCCGTGTGGTTATCGCCCGGGAGGGTGAAGTGCTTTCCAGTAATCAGGGCGAGCGGTACAAAGTAGTGGAAATCAGTCCTGAGGTCGTAGTAATCGATGATACTGTAGAAAAAAAAGAGCTGACAATACCATTCGAGTTG
Organism: Candidatus Wallbacteria bacterium; assembly: GCA_028711905.1. Taxonomy (GTDB): domain Bacteria; phylum Muiribacteriota; class JAQTZZ01; order JAQTZZ01; family JAQTZZ01; genus JAQTRI01. The sequence goes on from JAQTRI010000158.1 coordinate 7,215, forward strand.
TTCGAAACACAGGAAGAGAGTTTCTGATCAATGGCCCTCTTTAAATACGAGGCTTCTAATCCGCATGGAACGATCATTTCCGGGCAAATGGAGGCGGTTACCAAGGACGAGGCGATTCAGACCTTAGAACGCCAAGGCCTGGTTATTATCAAGGTCAAGCGCACATCAGAAGTTACCTTAGCCGAGATGTTTTCATCCAAATACCGCAGGGTTTCGCTGAAGGATCTTTTTCTCTTCACCAAGTATTTCACCATTGTTCTGAAGGCGGGTATTCCTGTTATCAAGGGACTGGTAATTCTGCGTGATCAGACGGAAAATCTGCTGTTCAAGCGGAGACTTTCGAGAATCATTACTGCTGTGGAAAGCGGCGCGGCCCTTAACGAGGCGTTTTCACTTTACCCGGATCTGTTTCCACCAATATTCTGTAACCTTGTCAAAGTCGGTGAAGAAAGCGGTCTGCTTTATGAAATGATGGCCAGGCTTTCCAAGTATATGGAAAAGTCCAAGGAACTGAGAAGAAAAATCAAAGG
>JAQTRI010000159.1 GCA_028711905.1 Candidatus Wallbacteria bacterium
GCGCAGGGATGATGTATTACACCTGGACCTATCAGAATCCTTGCGCTAACGGCGACTCGTTTAAACACGATTTCTATCTTGCCGCGGGCAACTATAATTTCACTGTTCTGGGTTACAATTCGACCAACAGGGGAAAAATCGACTGGTATATCGATGATGTGCTCAAGGTCAGCGGCCAGGACTGGTATGGGGGTGGGGTAATGAACATCATGATGACATCAGCGCTCACAGTCGATGCCAGTGGTCTCCATACCCTCAAGGGTGTGGTGAACGGCAAAAATGCCGCATCATCCAGTTACTATATTGTCTGGACCAAGGCCTGGTTCACAAAAACCTGACGATTTTTCTTGCCAATTGCGCCGATATCTGTTTTAATTGTTTTAGAACCATTCAAGGAGAAGGGCATGAAAACCATCAATCGCTATTCCAGCCGCCCTGCTTCTCCTATGGGGATGGTTCTTCGTTCATTTCATCGTTGACGCTCTAAACCACCGGTAAAAAGTTCTGAAGGCCTCCCCAGCCAGGGAGAAGCCTTAAATTTCGGCATTCCGCCGCAAAAGGAGGTGCTGATTGCTGATTAACAGTTTCGAAAATGCAAGGAAAATGCCACAAAGATCAGGAGGGAAATTATGAGGATTAACAACAATTTAACGAAAAAAGAAGCGTATTTCGGGTATAAAGGTCCTGTTTTTTCTGCGGGGGCGATCGGAGGCGTTGCGGAGACCTGGATGGTCGGAGCAGCCGAGGAAAGAACGCAGCCGGGACAGGATGTACCGGCCAGTGGCCCCCGCAGGAGAAACAGGACCGCAGGCCTTAATAAAAAGGTTTGCAGGCTGGACCGAATCAAAGACGATTAGATTACAGCGGAGGATAAACCAGTTCTGCTGGTCTCCGCAGAGGAGAACTTATGTTTAAGCACTTGATAACGCATAAAAAAAACTTTGACCCGTTATTGAAGAACCGGAATCTGAAGCTCCTGATCGCAGCAGGATTCATCTCCAGGCTCGGCAGCAGGGCCACCTACTTTGCCATGCTGAAAAAGGTTTACGACATTTCCGGCGGCCGTATCACAGACCTCGGGTTTCTTACAGTGTGCGAGTGCCTGCCGTTCCTTCTCTTCGGCACAGTCGCAGGTGCGCTCATTGACCGCAGGTCCAGAAAACGAATGATGATCCAGGCCGACATTGCCGGCGCGCTGTTCGTGCTGTCCGCCGTATTCATCGACACCCTGACCGGAGTATACGCACTGAGTTTCCTGTCATCCCTGGTGTTCGTATTCCGGCAACCGGCGCAGTCTTCGTTTGAACCGAACCTGGTGCAGAAGGAAGAGATTCCACTCGCCAACTCACTGTCTGCCTCGTGCGGCAGCCTGACAATGGTCCTGGGATCAGCTGCCGGGGCCGGATTAGTCGGTTTACTCGGTCCAAACCCGGCCTTTGCCATCAATGCTCTGGCTCTTCTGGTCTCGGCGCTGCTGGTTTCCTGTATCAAGCACCAGGAATCGCACCTTTCCTCAGGTGATAAAACCGGCGGAACAGAAGAGTTCTTTCAAGGCATCCGCATCGCGTGGCATAACCCCACAGTCAGGATGATGCTGATCATCGACCTGTTCGTGACCTTTGCCATGGCAGTGCAGGGCGTACTGATCTACCTGCACCTGAAAACCGGCCTGGGATATGCTGATCGCGCAGAACTGGCCTGGGGCATGCTGATCTCAGCGTCAGGCGTAGGTGTGATCATTGGCAGCATCTACACTGGAATCCGGCTCAAGTCGTGCAGCAACTGGTTCAGGCTTTACTTAGACATCCTGATGCTGGATGCAGTGAACTTCGGCCTGTTCCTGCTCTGCCCGTATTTCCCGCTCTCAATGGTCCTGTTCGGGATTCTGGGAGCGGTCGGAGGCGCACACATGGTGACTCTGAACACGACGGTGCAGAAAACCGTGACAGACCAGCACAGGGGCAAAGTGTTCGCCGCCTTTACGACCCTCAACAGTCCGGTAGCGATCGCCTCAGTCACTGTCGGTACTTTTCTGGCCGGGCTCTCCAGTCCCTTCGCTGTGCTGATGTTCACAGCTGTTCTGGAAGCCCTGATTTCGATAGGGCTGCGGTTCACGATCACATACCGGGCCCAGTCCGCTGCTGTTGCCGCATCACGCCTGCCGGTTGAAACAGAGCAGGCCGCAGCCTGAAGAGCGATCTGTCAGTAAAAAGGAAGACCCCGTCTTTCATACGGGGTCTTCCTTTTACCGGAGGATTGTACCTGTTGGCGTTGCATCGATTTTGCCATCTGCCCGGCTTGGGGATAAAATAGATATCACTAGAATCATCTTCCTCTGGAGGTATCATGCAGAACATACCGATCGATTCCGGTTTTGGAACCACAGCTGTCAGGTTCGGCGAGCACGGCTTTCCGGACGGGTCTCATGTCATGCCCATTTATCAGACATCGACCTTTTCCTTTCCGGATGTTGCAACAGGCCAGGCCGCATTCCAGGAAGGCTCTGAAACTTACTATTACACGCGTTTGGGAAATCCCAATTCCCGGCATCTGGCTTCCAGACTGGCTGCTCTGGAGGGTTTCGATCTCCTGCGCGAAGAACCCGGAAAAAAACCTAAAGATATCGTAGCCGGGGAAGTGTTCTCCTCCGGCATGGCAGCCCTGACAGGCATAGTGCTGTCCACCACCAAACCCGGCGGGCAGGTGATTGTCCAGTCCTCCCTTTACGGTGGCAGTCACGGCTGGTTCCGCAACCTGTCTCAGAGATTCGGCATTGAGGTCATCTGGCTGGATTCAACCGCAGTTATGGACTGGGAACGGGCTTTTAACGCCAACTGGAAGGCGACACTGGCCTTCTGCGAGACCCCGGCTAACCCGATGCTGGACATAGTGGACATCGCAGCTGTCGCGGATGTGGCACACCAGGCCGGGGCAATGCTTGCCATTGACAATACTTTCGCCACACCCTTCTGCCAGCGTCCACTCACGCTTGGGGCAGACATTGTCATGCACTCAATGACCAAATACACAACAGGTATGGGCACATGCGTCGGCGGGGCAGTCATTTCCCGCCATCCAGATTTCGTGGCCGGACCCCTTCACAGCACTTTCAAGACACTTGGCGCATCCCCCAGCCCTTTCGACTGCTGGCTGACCAGTCTGGGTCTGAAAACTTTAGAACTGCGCATGGCCAGGCACTGCGAAAACGCCATGGCTCTGGCCAAGCATCTTACTCATCACCCTGCTGTATCTAAAGTGTGTTACCCCGGGCTTCCCTCTCACCCCGGGCACGAGATTGCAGATAAGCAGATGTCTGGTTTCGGCGGCATGATATCCATTGAACTGAAGGGTGGATTCGCCGCAGGAGTTAAGCTGCTTGAGAGCCTGAAGATCTGCACATTAGCCGTATCTCTCGGAACGCTGGACACCCTGGTGCAGCACCCGGCTGGTATGACCCATCAGGGTGTGCCTGCTGAAGAGCGGAAAAAAATCGGCATTTCAGACGGGCTGGTGCGTATCTCAGTCGGAATCGAGAACTCCTCAGACCTGATCGCTGACTTCAATCAGGCGCTGGATCAAGTTTAATCCAGCACCCTGAAATCTGTCAGCACCCGGTCCAGCAGGCCACCTCTTTCCTTGTCAGGATAGGTGACCAGAATCATTTTTTCCGTTCCATGGTCCAGAACATAGGTGGTGAGCAATTCACCGTAAACGAATTCCCCATTCTGGTTCCTGATCTTCTTCCTCAGGGTCAGATACGAGGCTTCAGAATTACCTATCAATTCGCTCCCCTGATCAATGAAATCAGCAGTATCCGGGTTTTTCTCCAGCATGTCCTTCATTACCGAAAGATCAGAGTCCTGTGCTTGCGCATCAGGTCTGACTGAGACTCGGCAGTCCACCCGGCCTTCCTTGAGAGGACCGATAGCGTATTCCAGATTCCATGAGTCAATACGCTCAACCAGCCACCCTTGAGGAAGAGTGACTGAAAACCCCTGATCGCGGTTAGTGTAACGGTTTTCCTCCTCAACAACTCGCTCTCCTGCCGTATCACCATGAGTCAATGACTTCTTTTTGCTGCGGAAGTCCTTGGACACAAGCTGCAGTATGTCATCACCTTTTCCCTGCTCATCGATGCGGTTCCGTCCGACAGAGTAAAGGACTGTCACCTCGCCACTTTCGAACCGCCCAAACTCCGATCCTGTGAGCGGATCGATCGCCGGAAAACCTGCAGCACAGCGTAAAAGGTCCCAGCCGGCCTTGTTGGCCAGCAGCTGCTCTTCAATGCCGAAGCCCATAATGACCAGCATTGCGAGAATAGGGTTCTTAGCTGTGAGGCGCTCGACTTTCTCGTAAGCGCGATTCTTGGAAACCTCGTCCAGCAACGTCCATCCAGGTTTCTCCATCTCAGCCATGGCCTGATCGTAACGAGAAAGACTTTTATTCCCGGGATGTGAGAAAAGATCAATTGCAAACATCAGAAGCGGCTGAGTCCTGTACTGATGCTCAATCACCAGATGGACGAATCTCTTTTCGTTTTCCATGCACTCGCGCCAGGTCAAAGAGTATTTTTCGTGCAGATCAGCCAGTTCCAGGGCCAGATTTTTTTCAAAGTCAGTTAACAGGCCGGAGGCGGCCCTTTCTGTGAGAATGCTGCACCCGATTCCCTCTATCGCATTCCCGATCAGGCAGAAAAGCGCGGAACTCGTTCCTTCATATCCGCGCTGGGTTGCGAATCCTGCAAACAGTACAGCTCTCAATGCCTGCCGCGCATTGTCAAGATCCCCGCACTCCAGGCAGTGCCTGGCAAAAGCGGACAAGTAACACGCCGAATGACGGGCGCCATTCATCCAGCTCGATCCGGGTATGACCGGGAATACATCGCGCCTGTCTCCGAACACCTGCTCTGCTGAGTGGTCATCCAAGTGAAGAAGTTTCACTACATTGGAGGCATTTTCCGCATAACTACAGTCTAAAAAAGGATCGGTCGTTTCCGGACAATGAAAATAATGTTTTCCTGGTTCACCATGGAGAACACATTCGGTAACAGCTTCGGAAAATTTCAGGGCATAGGCGCTTTTCTGTGCATTGTACCAATCGTCTGGGAGATCGAGCTGATATAGCTTGTCACTCCCTGACCTGTCCACCAGCTTAGAGAGAATCGCCGGCCCAGCGAAAAACAAAGAGATAAACACTGTCCCCAGGACCGCTGCTGAAACACCCAATGCCTTTTTCAATATTCCAGCCTCCGTAAATTCGGATACACTTATGCTTTCAGATGATAACACAATTCGTGGTGACGAATCAGTCAGCTACGCCTGACCTTTGATGATCGATATCCGCATCGCACAATGAACAACGGCGGAGTGCTTCAGCCCAGGACTTTTTATCACTGGGACGACCTGCAATCTTTGCTGGATGTGCTGTAAAAACCTAGTGTCTAGCCTGGTCACCGGATCCGGGTCTGCTTCTCTTCGGGCAAGTATGCGGTCATGTCCGATTGTTAAGCAGTTCCTGCGCCTGTCAACTCGTCCCAACAGACGGAACAAGATCAGCTTTCCATCCAGCCCGGTAGTGGTTCACCGGTAGCTAAGTGATACAATGTCTCAGGGGCGATGTCCACACCACCCGGCCAACAGAGCACACCTAATTCCTTGTTTAAATCAACTTTCCTGAAGTATTCGGCATCCTTGAAATTGCTGAAAACGCCGCCTTTTTCAGCATATCCGCTCAAATCCACGATGCCGGCTTTGCCGTTCTCAAAGGTCAGTTCCAGCGAGAAATTCTCCAACATGCGAAAATGCGTGATTTCATGATACATGTGCACTCCTCATTCAAGCGGTTCGATCGGGAAAAGCGGTTTCTGATTTCTGGCGGTCTCCCAGTCTTTCAGAAGCTCATCCTGATGCAGCCCGGCCCATTCTCTGACAATGCTCAGTGCTTTGGGTGGGAAATGGCCTTCAAGAACCGACAGGTCAGTGATTTTAACGGCAATTTTGTGACTTCCGTATCTGGCGTGAAAGTGGGGCGGATTATGCTCGTCGAAGAACATCGAAATGATGATACCAAAGAATCTGCTGATTTCAGGCACGGTAATTTTCCTTTGCGTCCTCTGCCAATAACCTTCTGCAACTCTATTATGTCATTTATCATGTGAGTTTATGCGAGCCGCAAAAGAATGATAGCCCGGGATCAAGCAAATCGCAAGTAACCTTTCCTGAATAGTTGTCATCGAAGTTTGCCCCCGAGTGGCCGTGCTGCCCCTGAAACTGCCGACCGCCGGCCACTGCACAAGGCATCATGAAAAGGACAAAAACCAGCTGTAGCCGCCAGGCATCGGCTGAAAACGCGACACCATGGAACATTTCCTCCTGGTACTTGATGCCGGCCCTCAGGTTAAAGTATCCCATGAAGGTGAAAAAAACCATGGTGCCGATGCGGACCAGGGAATGAGCGATGCCTTTACTCAACATTGTGTCCGATACTGCAGCAGTTCCTGCCGCTGGTCATCTGGCAGCTTTTCAATGGCGTAGCGCAGGCCTTCCCTGGAAAAATGCCGGTAGTGCTTTTTGATGAATGCGATTGTGCGGTCGCGGTCCGAAAGCGTCATCTCCCGCAATACCCATCCGGCCCCGAGCTGCACAAAACGCTCAGGGTTGCGGATGCATGATTTGCAGATGTCCAGGATCAGGTCATCGAACTGGCCATGCCGGGCCATGTTGACGAACGACACGCAGGCGGATCTCTGGCGCCAGAGGCAGGACGAGTTTTTCCAAGAGCGAAGTGATTCCGCCAGAGAATGATCGGCCCTGATCATGCGACCGATAACCTTGCCTGAGAGACTGTCCGAAGTCCCCCAGTCATAAACATGCCGGTCGATAATCGTGGCCAGGGATTTAAGATGTGAAATCTGTAACTTTTTCAGATCACGCCTGAGGATGTCGATGGCAATCGATTTTTCTTCGGCGAATTCTGAGGCGAACAATTCGCCGGCCAATTCCCATCTCTTTTCAAAAGGCAAGTGTTTCAACGCGCTGTTGTGCAGATCAGCTGCAACAGCTCGTAAAGCCGGGGTTTTCAAACCATGGAAACGGATCACTTCTTTGAAGTAGCGCTCATACCCGGCCGCAGTTTGCGAATCCGAGGCTCTTACCAGTATTTTCCTGATCAATTCACCCTGATCTGAGATTTGAGCTGAAACTTTGTTGTTATTCATCGAATCATGATAACAGAAAAAAACAGGGGGATCACTCCCCCGGTTTTCCATTCTGGGTCGAAATTGTTATCAGTTTGCAGTCGGTGCCGGATCAGCTGGCCAGTCTACAGTCAGAAGCGAGTTGTGGATGAACCCGACTTTGCCGTTCGGAATAACGATTTTCCACCAGTTGCCGGATTTTTCGGTCACCACCACACGGACCTTGTTCTTGAGCACTGCAATCACTTTGTAGTTAGTGCCCGGGCCTGAGCGCACATTGGCGTCTGAGTCCACCTTGACGATGCCGATACGCTGCTTTTCGTTGTTGAGCTTGATGT
>JAQTRI010000160.1 GCA_028711905.1 Candidatus Wallbacteria bacterium
GGATTGGGATAGCTGATGGGCGGTAGGCCACGATCATAATGCTGCCGGCTTCAGATATGGCTCGGGAAAATGTGAGAATGCAACCGTTGAAAATGCCGGGAGCCGCGAGCGGGAGGGAGACGCGAAAAAAGGTCTGGGCCGGGGTGGCGCCGAGAGAGCGGCTGGTGTTTTCCAGCTTGGCGTTGACATTTTCGAAGGCGTGAATTGCCGACCTGATCAGAAACGGACTGGAAACAAAAATCTGGCAGGCAATGATCCCAAGCTGAGTACCGGCAAAAGAGATTCCGAAAGTAGACGAAAAGAATTCCCCCAGCGGGGTCTTGGGACCTAAAAGCACCAGAATCGCAATCCCGGCTGCTGTCTGCGGGACAATGATCGGCAAGTCGATCAGGGCGTCAATACTGGACTTAGCGCTGAAATCCTTCCTGGCCATACACCAGGCAATAGGCACACCAAACACCAGTATGATGAGAGTGGAAACTCCGGCTGTAGCCAGGCTGACAGACAAAGCGCCCTTCATCTGGGGTGAAACCGCTTCGAGAAGGGTCTGAGGCTGGTACTGAAACAACAGGTTGATCAGAGGAAACAGGATCAGGAACAGGAGAAGAAATCCGGCGCCCAGCAGAGCTGATTCAAAGCGGTTGGAAAGCTGCGGCAGAATGCTGCGAATGATGTAAAGCAGATACGAGCCGAGGATAAAGCAGGTAATCCAGTAAGCGCTGACAGCCAGCACCGAAACCACGAAAATAATCAGGTACCCCAATGACCACGGCCTGTGAAACAATCCGGCATACAGGAACACGACCATGGAAAACAGCAGCACCCGCCCACTGATTGCAAAAACGATAAAAAACAGCAGAAAGTAACCGCTCAGATACACAGGCCAGGAAAACCAGTTCACTCTCCGCCGGTATACCACTCCACAGTATGCGAAAAAGGCGTTGGCGCAGAACAGCACTATCCCTGTCGCCCAGTCATAATGCAGGTTTCCGTCCATAGCCGGGACCTTTTCCAGCAATATGGGGACCAGCAGGACATGAGCCAGAATCAGCCCGGCCAGAAGCGGAAAGTGCCATTCAGAACCAGGTGTTTTTCTCAAAATAATCAGCAAACTCCTTTTTAAGATTCACACTGTTGAATTCACTCCAACGAGTAAAGGACTCGATTTCCTTAGTATCATCAAAACTGTCGGTGATTTTCACGAACTTGTCGTAAAATTCTTGCATAGTTGGGGTTTTACTGTCCAGCCGTTTCAGGTCTGACGCCACCCTGGAGTACAGTGCTTTGTCCTTTTGAGCCACTGCCGATGTTGTGCCCTCCAGCGGATTCCAGTGAAAAAACAGCACCATATTGCAGCGATAATCAGCCAGGGCTTCCCTGAATTTCTGGAGTTCGGAATTCCTGATCAGCGGAACCAGGGCACTGATATCGGAACTGAATTTCGCCAATGCTTTGTACCAGTCCTCTCGACCCATATCCTCAGGCAGCAACCTGATCCAGTTTTCGAGCCTGGTCCGGAAAACGAGATAAGACCCGGACAGATTTGACCAGGGCGCTTTAAGATCAGCGCCTGACTGTTGCGCGCTCTGCAGCGCATCGATCTGTCTGATAACGGTCCAGAAGTACTTCGTACATCCGCGCTTGAGATCCGTCACCGTGGTATCGGCTAAGGAATATGTAGGACACGCCTGAATCTGAAACTGGATACAGAACATCGCCACCAGGTACAGGAGCCTTCTTTTGCTGCTGCGGTCAGAGGTGCTCTTCACGGCAATACCTCCTGAGGGTAGTTGGAATCAGGTCCATTCGACTGGCCACAGCCGGGCTGATTGCTGGCTGGTGGTTCTTCTCGATCAAAGCCCTTCCGGCATCGGAAAGCATGAATTCGGCAAACTGCACAGCCTGTTCGCGGCCCGGTGACTTTTTCAGGATCGTGAAAGCGTAACGGATCGGCGTGCCATGCACAAGTGTATGTTCCCCAGGCTGCCTACCGGAAACGATGACCTCAGCGCTGCGATAAAGATATTCCATAGCGCTTTCGCTGAGATTGACGCTCTCCGGGAGTTCGATGTATTTCAGGTGATACTGCAGTGCAATGGACTTATACTGGAACGCATAATCCAGGGCAAAGTTCTCTAAAAGCGCGATCAACTCAATCTCAGTTGGTCTGACATTGCGTGGATCTGACCGCTTTTTCATCTCTGCGAGCACCTGCTTTCCGGAGTAGTGCCTGTCCGACAGCTGCCAGACCATCTCGGTTCTGTAGCCGCAGGGATCGAGATTCTTGTCCGAATGCCCGAATTTGACATCCGGTCGTGCCAGAACCTCAAACCAGTTGTCCGGACTGATCTCTGATCCATACTTCGAATGCACGCTGAAAGCGATCACCATACTGTTTCCCGCGAAGCTGATGTGCCAGTCGCAGTGTTCAGGCATCAGTAATTCTTCGATCACAAGGTAATCCGAAACAGCGATCATGTCTGCACTGCGGGAAAGTTCGCTGATCTTGCGGCATGACGCCCTGCTCCCGGCAGCTTCCAGCACAACTTCACAACCAGGATGCGTAGCTTCGAATTCAGTCTTCAATTCGCGCAGAGGACGGGCTAAGCTCCCGGCATGAAAAATCACCACCCTGTCTTTGCTGCCACATCCGAAGCAACCTATTATCAGGATAAGAAGAGCGAAAATTGTGCTTTTACTCATTCTGTGCGCTCTTTTCTACTTCGCGATGATTTCAATCTGCGGGAAACTGCTTTTCTTTTTTTGCTGCAGCACTTGCCTGTTTCCCGGGAAATCGCTGCAAGGGTCAGACCGGACATGTAGTCTCTGATGATCTGGGAGGATCTCACCCATACCTGTCTGGTCTGGCAAGATCCTGATCTCGGGCATTTCCCGGGGTTGATTACACAGGGGGCCAGCTCAGGCTCCCCCCCGAGAGCACTCACCACCTGGAACAGGTTGAGCTCATTAAACGGCAGTGCCGGAAAATACCCGCCCTGTGCGCCCTTCACGCCTCTGACAAATCCGGCTTTTTTCAGGCTGAAGAGCAGCAGTTCAACATAGCTGACAGTCAGCCCCTCTTCCCTGGCAATCTGCTCAGCACTGACAGACTTGCCGTCGGGCTGTCTTGCAATAGCTGATAAAATACGCAGTCCATAACGAACCCTGGTGGAAAATCTGAGCATTCCTAATTCCTACTGTTTTTATAAGATATATAATCAATACTATGATAATGATTGCTTTGTTTCAAAAAAATCCTGTTGCCGCAATCACTCCATCAAATGCACAGCATGTTCAGGGATTCCGAACACCACCCGTTCGCCCTCGCTGAACTGCCTGGTGCGTGTGTCAAAAATCCTGACTGTCAGCCTGATTCCGGCATCAAGAGTGATTTCCAGCATTTTACCCAGTTCCCTGATCCCGATGATTCTGGCTTCATATGCGGCCTCGGCACGCCGCGTGCCGCCAAGATCGATCAGTTCCGGGTGTATGCAGCAGTATGCAGGATTTTTCACAGTCTCTCCCGCATAGCGCAGGTTGAACCTGTCTTCCAGCACAACTATGTCTCCCACAGCCTTTGAAACAGGAAAAAGATTGCTCACCCCAAGCAGTTCGGCTGCCATCAGGCTTCTCGGCCGATAGGAAATTTCGCGCGGCGAGCCTGTCTGAAGGAGACGGCCGCGACTGATGATGCCGATCCTGTCACCAAGACGCAGAGCCTCATCAAGATCATGACAGACATGCATGGTCACATGATCGAATTCACCCTTCAAACGCCGCAATTGCTCCATCATATCCTGCCTGGTTTTGAAGTCCAGGGCATTGAGTGGTTCATCGAGGATCAGCAGTGAGGGCTTGACGACAACAGCCCGGGCCAGAGCAACCCGCTGCCTTTCTCCTCCGCTGAGTTCATCCACTTTACGGCCCCTGAGAGCTGAAATCCCGAGTTTTTCCAATATCCCGCCAACACTGCGTTCAATGGCCTTTTCAGAGATCCCACGGCAACGGAGCCCATAGGCAACATTGCCGAACACATCATAGTTACGGAACAGGCAGGGTTCCTGGTGGACAAGGGATACCCCGCGCTCTTCAGGTCTGAGTCGCCCGATATTCTTGCCGTACAGCACGATCACCCCGCCGCCGGCCGGCCGGAACCCTGACAGGCACTCGCAGAACAGGCTTTTGCCCGCACCAGATGGACCCATCAGGATAAAATAACACCCGGGATCGATTTCCAGTCCATCCACTTCGAGCCGGAAACTATCCACCAGAACCGACATGTTTCTGACACGCAGCATATTTTTTCCTCAGGACCCGCGCACAGTCAATCGTCTCATGGCAAAGAACAACAGGCTGAGACCGATCAGCAGCACAGCTGGAGTCTTGGCGGCCTCTATTCCCATTGATACAAAGCGGTGATAGACGAGTACAGGGACCGTCTTGGGCTCATATGCGATCATCACCACTGTCCCGAATATGCCGATGCTCCTGCCCAGCATAAGAATGAATCCGGTCAGGATCGCCCTTGATGAGTGGGGGAGTACAATAGTGAAGAACGCCCTGGCACTTCCGGCTCCAAGCAGTCTCGCTGTCCTGATGATCCGGTGATCGATTTCCTGAAACGCACTCAGGCTGGTCTTCACAATAAACGGAACCCCTACGAAATACATGCCTGCGACAATTCCCCAGACCGAACTGATGAACTCAATGCCAAGCCTGGAAAAAATTCCTCCCACTATTGATTTCTCACTGAGAAAACTGACAAGACAGATACCGGCAATCACCGGGGGGAGCAGGATCGGTATCTCGATCAGAGGTTCGATTGTGTTGCGCACCCTTACGCTTGAAGTGGAAAGGACCCAGGCTAAGGGCAGTCCTGTGACCAGCCCCAGCATGGAGGAGGCAAAGCCTGAAAAAACCGTGATTTTCAGTGAGCGCCATATCTCAGGATCACGGGCATCATGTGCAAAAAAATCAGGATCGACAGATAAAAGAAGCCCGGCCACAGGGCCTGCCAGAAACAGGATGGCAGCCAGTGTGAAAACCCAGCACAAAACCTCGAATCTGTCCAGATCCTTGAATCTGCGCATGCGCACCTCTCTTGAACTGTTATCGGCTGTAAAAGGTTATTGTTTATATATGGCGGAAACTGTTGTTGAATTACAGATCGAATACTCACTACCCAGGATGAAACTTTACAGCCGTTGCCTTGAAAGACGCCCACAGCTCGCACCCGCAGGAGATTTTCATTTCATTCATCGATTCATTTGAAATCCTGGCTGTAAGCTCAGTACCGACATCCAGCACTATCTCAATGCCTCCGCGCACAGCTGCCACATCGATCACCCTGCCGGGGAACACATTCCGGGCGCTGCCTGCGGGCCTTTCCGCTGACAGCACCACTTCTTCAGCAGACAATGTCGCCACACCGTTCCCCGGTTCAGCGTCAGTCACTACGCTCAGCCTGATTGATCCGGAGATAAAGTACCTGGTGCCCTCCCCGGGCTCGAGCACGCCACGGAAAAAATTCCGCAAGCCTATGAAACTGGCTACAAATTCCGATTGAGGGTGGCGAAAAACCTCATCAGGGGGTCCGGTCTGCACAACCCGCCCATCTTCCATAAAAGCGATGCGGGACGCCAGAGACAGGGCTTCATCAAAATCATGAGTGACATGAATAATAGTCTGCCCGGCACGGTTCAATTCCCGGATCAGGCGCCTCATTTCAGATCTTGAACGGGCATCCAGCGATGAAATAGGTTCATCCAGAAGAAGGCACCTCGGCGATACCGCCATGGTCCTGCCCAAGGCAACCCGTTGGGCTTCTCCTCCCGACAGTGTATCGGTCCTGCGACCAAGCAACGCTCCGACGCCGACTTTTTCAGCAATGTCGTCTATCTTGCTCCTTATAGTCTCAGCGCTGTGTCCCCGGACTTTAAGCCCATATGCCAGATTTTCCCAAACTGTCAGGTGCGGGAACAGGGCCTGATCCTGGTAAACCAGTCCGATCGAACGCTCCTGGATCGGAGCGCAGGTAATATTCTTCCCATCCAGCGTGATTGATCCGCTGTCCACCCGCTCCAGCCCGGCAAGGCACTCCAGCAGCACAGTCTTGCCAACCCCTGACGGTCCGAGCATGACAAAAAGCTCACCCTCGGCCACTTCAAAAGAGGCTTTTTTCAGAGAAAACCCGCTGAAGCTTTTGCAGAGGTCACTGACTTTGAGCATTGACTGACTTCCTTCCCAGAAAGCGCAAAAACACAAACACCGCAAGACTGACAGCTACGAAAATCACTGAAACCGGCCTGGCGTACCGCAGTCCAAAGGCTCCAAAGCGCTCGTATATCAGGACTGGAGTAATCATAGGATGGTATGTGACAATCACTACAGCCCCAAACTCGCTCATGCCGCGGGCGAACATCAGGATCATCCCTGAAAGTATGGACCTCCAGGCCAGCGGCATAGAGATGGTGAAAAACACCCGGGCAGGGGATGCTCCCAGGTTCAGAGCGGCTTTTTCCAGACGCTCAGGCACTGCGGAAAAACCGTCTCTGGCGGCATTGATCAGAAACGGCAGGCTGACATAGGCCATGGCCAGCATAATGCCTGCCGGGCCGCCAATGAAATGAAACCCCAGATTATCGGATAAATCACCGAGCAGGGAACCCCTGGAAATCAGTCCGAGAAGCGCGATCCCGGCTGCAGAGTGCGGGATCACAACCGGCAGGTCGATGATTCCAGTTACTATACCCTTCAGCGGAAACTGTTTCCTGGCCAGCAGGTACGACAGCGGCACAGCGGAAACAGCAAAAATCATAGTCGCTGCCATGGAGGTCCAGAGTGTCAGCCAGATACTTTCCGTCACAGCAGGATCAGCAGCAGCCTTTGCAAGGTCTTCCGCCGGGCAGTGCAGCACCATTCCCAGAAGAGGAGCCACTACAAACAGTAAAATCAGCCCGCCGAGCAGGGAAAAAATCAATGTAGTCAGGCCTGCGTGGTGCAGCCTGCCTGAATCACTGCGTAATCGGTCTTGCATAGCCTCTCAAACTCTCAGGGATATGTTGAAAGGTGTCGGTTGGGGCCGGCACCAGCGACGGCTGTCCGTTTCTCTCCATGATTTCAGCCCCGATTCTGCCGAGGAGCATGTCCACAAAAGCCACAGCCGCCGTATAATTCGGGGCTTTCTTTGGGATGGTCACGCCATACACCATGGGCTCGCCTTTAACAGTCATCATGGTTCCTGGTTCGCTTCCGGTAATTTCCAGAGAAACCCCTGCGTATGTGGCGGCCAGCTCAGCCCGTTTCAGGTTGATCTCGTCAGGAAGCACCACATACTTCAATCCATGCTGCATAGCCACTGACCGGTACAGGAAAATATAGTCCAGTTCACCGGTTTCCAGAAGGGCCAGAAGATCCGTTTCCTTGGGACGAATATACCTCAGGTCCTTTTTCAGCATCTGAGCGGCAAATCCGGGTTCCCCGTAAAAATCCTCAGCCAGTTTGATGGCCAGAACAGATCTATA
>JAQTRI010000161.1 GCA_028711905.1 Candidatus Wallbacteria bacterium
ATCTCCGGTGCATCTCTATGAAAAGTTTTTGAAAATCAGAAAATTTTGTGAGCAGTACTTTGCTGTTAACCAGCAGTTCCCTGACAACAGGGTTATCTCGGAACAGACCGGTATATCCATCAAAAAAGTCAACAGGATCAACGGATATTTCGATAAGGTGCTGTCTCTGGAGAGTTTTCACACCGCCCCTGATCACGGGGGACACGCTACAGAAGACACTGCTGTTAACAATTCTTATCAGCAGACCCTTTCCAGGGTTGTGGCGGACGCGCTTGTAGACCTGACTGAAAAAGAGCGGGAAATCATCAAGTCATATTTCGGGCTTGAGGATGTTCAGCCGAAGACATTGCGGGAGTTAAGCTCGATCTACCGCCTGACCAAGGAACGAATCAGGCAGATCAAGAATTTCGCTCTGGAGAAGCTGGCTAAATCGAACCTGCTGACACCTTTTGAGGATGTTGAATAAAAGCTGTTGAAAACAGCCTGTCTACTTCGTTGCAGTCGCCCTCAGTCGGTCACTGTACCTTAAAGTACAGCTCTCTCCATCGGTCTCCTGCGCCTCGTATCCAGACTGTTTTGAACAATCTGCCGGCAGATCAAGAATTTCGCTCTGGAGAAGCTGGCTAAATCGAACCTGCTGACACCTTTTGAGGATGTTGAATAATGCGTAGGGGCGAATAATTATTCGCCCCTACACACCTGACATCAATTCATTGATCAGATCGTGCACAGACACGATTTCTTTGATTCTCGTTACATTGGATCCGGTAAAAGCGAAACCGTCTTTCAATCGGCCCTGCACTGCATTGATCAGAGCGAAGGCTATGCAGTAAGGCGACTTGCTCGGCATACAGGTTTTTATGCAGTGATACGGGCATTTGAAAGGAATTTTTTCGCCGCGTGCGACAGCCTCTAAAAAACTGTTGTTGATAGCCCGTCCCGGCATTCCTACAGGGCTTTTTATGATGATTACATCCTCGGGCCTGGTGCGCAGATACAATTCCTTAACTTCCAAAGACGCGTCCGCCTCATGGGTAGCCACAAAGCGCGTGCCCATCTGCACACCTGCAGCCCCGAGATCCAGAAATTTCCTGATGTCAGCACTGTCGAAAATTCCACCTGCCGCGATCAGCCGCAGATCCCTTTTGTATGTGTCGCGCAGGTGGTGTGCCGCTTTCAGGACATCAAGAAAAATGTCTTCCAGCTTTGGCATATTATCGCCGAGTTCATCATATTTGTAACCGAGATGCCCCCCGGCTAAAGGCCCTTCAACGATTGCTGCGTCTGGAAAATAATCATAGTGCTTCATCCAGGTTCTGGCGATGACATCTAAGGCGCGGCCTGATGAAACAATGGGAACGAGCCTGGTGTGCGAGTTAGGCACTTTTGAAAGAAGAGCGGGAAGTTTCAGCGGGAGTCCGGCCCCGGAAAAAATGAAATCCACACCCTCTTCGATGGAAATCAGGGCTTTATCATCGAAATTGGACAAAGCGCCGAGAATGTTGACTCCGATCAGGCCTCCACCGGACAATTCCTTGGCTTTCCTGATTTCTTTGCGCAGGGCTCTGGCATTAGCGCCTTTGTAATTGGTGGTGAAATCCGGTTCGTTACATCCGATACCAGCTGTGGCAATGACCCCGATACCGCCCTCTTTAGCGACAGCGGAAGAAAGCGAATGCAATGAATAACCCACACCCATTCCGCCCTGGATAATCGGGATGCCAGGCTTAAGTCCGCCAATGTTCAAACCGCATTTTGACTGCATATCAATAATTTTTTAGCTTTCTTTTCATTGCATCCAATAGTATGCAGGCGGTTGTTCAAAGTCAAGACTTTTTGACAGCCCCCGGTGGTTTGTTAACCAGGAGCGGTTGCGCATGGTACGCGGTACTTATAGTGACTTGCAAACTGGCAGTCCGGTTTTTACAATGATATCCAGCATTCCTGAGTAGCTCAGTTGGCAGAGCAAGTGGCTGTTAACCACTGGGTCGGGGGTTCAAGTCCCTCCTCAGGAGCCAGATACCTGACCGGCCGCGTCACAATTCTCGTTCGGCGTCCGGATGACATAGATTCGACAAACCCCGGGTTTTCCCGGGGTTTGTCATTTTCCGGAACAAGTCCCCGGAGTTGACTATCAGCAGCAGGACTTCTCAGAGTTTAACCGGACTTTCAATACTCCATATTTACTTAATCTTGAAGATATGGCAAAATGTCAGCATGATATTTCAGGAGTCTTTCCGATGATTGATCAGACGGATAAAACACTGGGGAATCCTGTGGTAAAGGGAGAAAATCTAACTGTTGAACAGTTGACACAGGAGCGGAACCTTTCCAACCAGTACCTGGAGATGGCAAGGGTAATGTTCGTAGCTATCCACCGCAGCGGGAAAGTGACAATGGTCAATAACCGGACCTGTGAGATTCTGGGACTTCCCAAAGACCAGATTATCGGGAAAGACTGGTTCGAACATTTTTTGCCGCCAGATCACAGGGATATTGTGAAGGGGGTTTTTGATCAGCTGGTTAACGGCCAGATCGCGCCTGTTGAGCACTTCGAAAACAAAGTGCTGCTGCCTGACGGGACAGAGCGCTTGATTTCGTGGCATAACACGCTGCTGAAAGACGGGACAGGTCACATCACCGGCACTTTGAGCGCCGGCGAAGACATCACGGAAAAACGCGCAGCTGAAGAATCGCGGCAAAAATACGAAGCTCAGATGTACCATACCCAGAAGCTGGAAAGCATCGGGCTGCTGGCCGGAGGAATCGCCCATGATTTCAACAATCTTTTGATGGTGATCATGGGAAGCGCCGATCTGGCAATGATGCAGGCCTCACCGGATTGCGGGGCCATGGAGCATCTGGAAAATATCTGCAGGGCTTCCAAACGCGCAGCAGAACTCTGTTCGCAGCTTCTGGCCTATGCAGGCAAGGGTATGTATCAAATCAGTGGCATCAGCCTGAACTTTCTGGTGAAGGAAATGGCAGGGATGCTGAGCTTGTCCATTGGAAAGACCATTGATGTCAGATTCGACCTGTTTCCTGAACTACCATTGGTCCAGGGTGATGCCGCTCAGTTTCAGCAGCTGGTGATGAATCTGATCACCAACGCTTCCGAGGCAATTTCTGACTGCAGCGGGCAGATTCGCATCACTACCGGAGTGACTGACTGCGAAAGGAATTTTCTGCGCTCCACAATACTGGGCCAGTCTCTGCAGGCGGGAGAGTATGTTTTCCTTGAAGTGTATGACAATGGCTGTGGCATGACCGGAGAAATCAGGGACAAGATTTTTGATCCTTTTTTCACCACCAAGGCAGCCGGACGGGGTCTGGGCATGGCTGCTGTTATTGGTATTGTGCGCAGCCATGGCGGAACACTCACAGTCGAAAGTGCGCCTGAAAGAGGCACCTCCATCAGGCTTTATTTTCGCGCTGAAACCGGATCTGACCGCATGCCGGACAATCCGCAGTTTCCGGAAGAACCGCTGAAACTATCCGGAACAGTGCTTCTCGTTGATGATGAGGAGGATGTGCGTACAACAGGGGAGATGATGCTTAACTGTCTCGGGCTTCAGGTAATTACTGCCGGAAACGGGCGGGAAGCGCTGGAACTGTTCCGGAAAATGCAGGGACGGATCAGTCTTGTGATTCTGGACCTGACTATGCCGAAAATGGGCGGTATTGAAACCTTTAACCATCTGCGCCGCATGGATCGGAAAATGGCGGTGCTGGTTTCCAGCGGTTACAGTGAGCAGGATGTGATTCAACGCTTCGCTGATGCGGATGTTGCCGGATTCATCCAGAAACCGTACCGCCTGGAAGCGCTGCGCACCGCCATATCCCGGGTGCTGACACAATAGATCAGTTCTGATTTATCTTCTTCAGTGCATACTGCAATGACTAAGATTTTCTTGAGTTTGGCAAATTTTTGTGGTGTTCAGCCAGATGTTTTGCAAAAACCTTGATTTGTGGCGGGTCCTGGCTTGGTACAACTTTTCCTCTCCTTCGGCAAGCTCAGTGCGATATTATTGAGCTCTAAATCCATAATGTGATACAAAACATTATGGATCAAGAGATCAATAAGTTGCACCTGGCCACCCCACAAGGGTTTCAGGGTTTACTTTGAAAATTTGCCAAACTCGAGATTCTGTTAAAATGATGCGTGAACAATTTCCCTTTTCCAAACATCAGGAGGATGATATGCGCATTTTTACAGTCGATGCCTTTACAGGTTCGCCGTTTGCTGGAAATCCTGCTGCTGTGTGCCTTTGCTCCGGCGTTCTGCCTGATCGACTCATGCAGGACATCGCAACCGAAATGAATCTTTCGGAAACCGCTTTTGTCACACCCCTGAATTTCAGTGAAATCGATCGGGAAACCCGGTTTGGTCTGCGCTGGTTCACGCCTGCTGTGGAGGTCGACCTCTGCGGCCATGCTACTCTGGCTTCGGCCTGTGTCCTGTTTGAACGAATCGGGAATACTAATGAAACGATAGTGTTTGAAACCCGCAGCGGAGATCTTCCTGTCAGGCGTGAAAAACCTGGTGAGTTTACGCTCGACTTTCCGGAAAACGGACAGATGAAATCCTGCCCGATTCCGGGCAATCTCCTTCAGGCACTGAAAATCCCTTCCGCAGTTGAAACCATAATCGAGGCAAACACCGCGACCTTGCTCCTTGTTCTTGCAGATGAGCAGGAAGTGAAGGATGTCTCTCCGGATTATCCGGAGCTGCTGAGAATCGATTACGCCTTTCCAGTCAAGGGGTTAATCGTGTCAGCTGCTGGAAAAAAGTACGATTGCGTCTCCAGAGTTTTTGTCCCATGGGAAGGAATCCCTGAGGACCCGGTTACCGGTTCTGCGCATACGATTCTTTATCCGTACTGGTCAAAAGTACTGAAAAAACCCGTGCTTCGGGCATGTCAGGCATCCAGGCGAGGTGGTGAAATGCTGCTGCGGTCCGGCAACCCCGGCAGAGTGCTGATCACCGGTTCCGCAGTCACTGTGATAGAGGGGGAACTGGCTGTCTGACCCTTGCCTTATCTCCCTTATTTAGTGCGCCTGATGATGTGAAATCCGAACGGTGTTTCCACCACGCCGCTCACTTCCAGCACCTTGAGTTTCCATGCTGCTTCCTCAAATTTCGGATGCATCTGGCCTTTGCCGAAAGTGCCCAGATCTCCACCGCTTTCCTTTGAAGGACAGTCTGAGTGTTTTTTGGCGGTTTCCGCGAAATCCGCTCCATCATCTTTGATATTTGCCAGGAGTTCATCAGCCAGTTTCCGGGCTTCTTCCTTAGTTCTTTCGGCTTGAGCACGGTCTGCGCCCTGATAAGCAATGAGAATATGACTGGCTGCGATTTCAGCCGGAATCTCATCAGCAGGAATCACTTCAACCAGGTTTTCGAACTGCATGGTCAGATTCTTGGCCTTCCATTCGGAAATCTCGTAAACCCATGCGGAATGACGCTTGTTGAAACTGTCGGCAGTGCCGGCTGCAGTCAGAATCGCGTCTTTCTTTTTAAGCTGGGTCTCGTCTTCGGTTTTGGAAATACGGCTGCTTTCTTCTAAGGCTTCCTGAGAGGGACCGAACGCGGACAGGCGGATATAGTACTTCCCGTCCATGGTTGCCACCTGGGCCTGATAAGTGAGATTCGGAAGTTTGCAGGTATTTGTCTGTTCGAAGGCTCCTTTGAAAGACGCTTCAGCGGTAACTGCGCTCAGATAAAGATACGAGAAGGCCTCGAAAACTGATTTTATCTCATTGTTTTTTCCGCGTTTGTCCTGAGGGATGTTCCCCAGCAGAAGCTCGTTTGATGCGTTACGGTTGATGGTGAATGTTTCCGAATTGGACACAATTGTAACAGAGTCTATGTCTTCGCGCTTGAGGTTCAGGAGCTGTGTGTCCAGAAAATCAACAGGATTTTCCGAGAAGTAATGCTTTTTTTCGCTGGTATAGACTGTGTTCGAATTTTCTAATCGGACATAAGAAGCGCTGGTGCGTTCAGTGTCTTTGCCGATCAGAATTCCGGTTATGAGGTTACCAGGGCCTGATTCTTGCGAGCTGCTGCTGTAGAAGCGGAGCGACAGGTTGTCCTCCCGTGCCTGATCCACGCCGAGTTCCTTATGATTACCGGTGTTTTCAGTAATTTTTTCCATGCAGCGGATGTCAAGGCATTCCAGCAGCAGTTTATTCACTTTTTCAGCTGAAGCTGGATACCCGCCGCTTTCTTTGACCAGAAAATCATTTCCCTGACGCTCCAGAGTTACTTCGGATGTTCCGCGGCGCAACGAAATGGCATTGATTTTGTCAAGCCCCAGTCCCTGGATCAGGGGAGTGTCACCGGCAAATCCCCCGGCAGGGGATTTCTCAAAGGAAAAAAGCACTACAGTTATCACAAACATCGAAAGAGCAGTGCCGGCCAGAATGTTAAGTCCTTTTTGTGTCAGGTTCATGATTACACCCTCCGGGATGCGTAAATTCTGGCGTTGTGCCAGCGGATCAGGGCCAGACCGAGCGCGATGATCAGTATAATCGATGGGGCTACCACCATGTTCAGCGTTTGCAGGCGGAAGGACAGTTTCTCAACCTTGTCTCTGCGCTTTGCCTGCAGATTGCGCAGTTCCTTGTTGGCTTCCCTGATGTCCTGCTCAATCTTTCTTCTTTCCAGCATAATCTTGCTGTCTATCAGCTGCTGATTTTCTCCGCTGTCGGACTCTCCAAGCTTGCGCAGGGCGGTCTGGTATTCGGAGATTTTGGCGTTGATGCGTTCGACTTCGGCCGCAGTAGCCTTGTCTGCTTCGCTGATGATGTTGTCCACTACCTTGAAGGAGCGGTTGTACTGGCCGCGCGAACGCACAGAAATCAGGTCAGCGCTGCCTCTCATGAAATCCAGGATGTTGAACAGGAGCGGAGCATTGTCTCCGACCTGGGCCAACCCGAAAAAGGATTCCTGATAGGCCATGTAATCAGTCAGGAGATCTACATCAGCAATAACTATCACAGAGGCGTCCCCGAGCGATTCCAGAACAGGGGCCAGGTGCTTCTTTTCTTTTTCGTTCTGCTTGTCTTCCTGAGCAGGCGCATCAGGCGCTTCGCCTTCCTTCTGCACTTTGGAAACCTCGGTATCTATGCCGGACGGAAAATTGGTTGAAAACTTTCCGGTCAGGCTGCAGGCCATCATGACAGGCTCTGTTCCATCGCTCACTGCGCGGTTGATCGCCTGCGGGTCAGGCATTTTAAGTTCAAAGGGACTGGATGGCTTCCATGTGTTTCCGGTTCTGGTAGTGGTAAGCAGGGGTTCTACCAGAGTTTCACCGGTCCCGCTTTTAACTAATGATCCAGCGTAGAGGACCTTCACGGCATGCAGATCCGCAGTCATTACCTGCTTCCTGTTCATGCAGTCCTGGTTCAGATTCATGTATGCCGGGAACCGGAACGGGGGTTTGTCGCGCTGAAGCTGGACTGTCATGCCCAGACTCCGGTCGACAGTAATCAGATCAGGCTCCATTTT
>JAQTRI010000162.1 GCA_028711905.1 Candidatus Wallbacteria bacterium
ATGTCCCCGCCGGCAATTGCGTCCCAGAGCCCCTCTCTGTCGGAAGCGGTTCGCACCGGCGGACAGGTGGCGTGCAGATAGGCGTTTTCTTTGCCGTACATGGATTCGTCCAGCACTAAGTACTGTGGGCAGGTTTCCGCCATCACCTTGATTCCGCGTTGGCGGGCCTTTTTGATGATAGAAGCCGCACCGGCAGTAGACAGGTGAAGAATCATGATCATACCGCCGGATTTGCCAGCCCAGAAAACAGCCCTTTCGACTGCTTCCTCCTCAACCATGGCCGGCCTGGCAAGAGCGTGGCCGACAACATCGAGACGGCCTGACGAAACCTGCTCCTCAGTGAAGTGGTTGATGAGAGATCCGTTTTCAGCGTGCAGAATAACCAGCGCCCTCTCGCCGCAAGCACGCAACAGGCGATAAAGCGTCCCGTCATCGCATTTTTCCCCCTGCCCGCGGCTGTACATGAAAAACTTGAAACTGGTGACACCGGAAGAGATCATGTGCTCGATCTCATTCTCGTATCCCGCCGGCCAGTCATTGATCAACGCATGAAGACCAAAATCTGAGTAAGAATTCTCCTTTACCTCGTCCAGCCTTTCACGCAGACTTCCGGCCAGGGGTTTTCCGAGAGGTTGATTGGTGAAATCCAGGTATGTGGTGATACCACCAAGAAGCGCAGCCCTTGAGCCTGTCATAAAATCATCGCTGGAAAAAACATCGCGCACAGGAAGCTTGAAGTGCACATGCGGGTCAATCAACCCTGGAAAAACCAGCATGCCCTCTGCGTCAATCTCTTGAGCCGCTGTGCCGGAAACCTCGCCGACAGCGACAATTTTCCCATTTCTGACACCTATGTCGCCTTGAAAAAGCTGGTCCCCGGTAATTATGGTTCCATTCCTGACTATCAGATCCATACTTCAGCCTCCAGGTCCAGATCTTTAACGATTTCGCTCTTGGGATAACCGAATTCATTGGTACCTCGTTCAGCGCAGTACAGAAATATCAGGCGCTGGAAATCAGTAAAATTGTTCTTGTCCTGATAAATCTTCGGCCTGATCATCAGACGCCATGAAATGGCGTCATTAATGAAAGTTTCGCGTCTGATATTGAACATGCGTTTTAATATATAGGTGCGCCACGCAGCTTTTTTCAATTGGTCATAAGTTAATTCCGGCCCCAGACCGCGAAGCAGTTGGTTAAGGTTGTCGCTTTTTAATCCCGCTAAACTGCGCGGACAGCATCCCAGAATCTTCCGCACTTCCAGCCAGTCCTGGAAAGCGACAGCAGTTTTCGCAGTGTAAAGAGCCGTGGAAGCATCCCAGTAGCAGTCAGCTTCACGCCTGTTGAAAAAAAGTTCCCAGAAAAGAAAGGGGATCTCCGGCCGAGACACCTGGGTAATGGTAAACAGAGCCAGCAGGGGCGAAATCCGGATATCCACAAACGGCGGGATTTCGAAATTTCGGCACAGCATAGCTGCCTCATTACCAAATTGATTATAGCGCTTGCTGCCATGGCACACACCGTCAGCCAGAAAGCGAAAATCGCCTTTTCGGTCTGCCATACCGGTCATGATCTCATCGGCGTTCAGGCTGTCCTTGTCGAAAAGTTCGAATCCGTCCTTCATGGTCGTATCCAGAAAATGGTATGCGCTTCCAAAACAGAACGGATCCAGCCCGCTTTCCAGTGTGGTGTTCCAGATATTCAGTGCGCCGGCAGGCTGCTTGCTCACAGATAACAATGTCAGCCAGGCTTCCTCGGAAGGTATGAGAGTAGTCATGTCGAAATGCGGCAGGTGGAATCTTCTGAAACATCCGGCTGCGCATGTTTCGCACTCGTCCCTGCCGTGAACATGAGTCGCTTCGTTAAGAAAAAATTCCAGTTCAGACAGCACATCCTTGCAGGAAGGGATCTCCAGATCTCTTCCCCACAGGTTCAATGCTTCTTTCAGGAACCAGTGCCTGCTCTCGCCGGACCAGCCAATGCCCTCGTGAGACGGTTTGAGTTTGCTGCCGATCTTGTCTTCATTTTCTCTGGCGATAATCGCCAGAACATTCTTTTCTTTCAATATCCTGGCTAACCCCGGAACTCCTGTCAGGTGGAAATCTTCGATGCGACCTGATTTGAGTAATGACATTCCGGAATGGCTCATGGCAGCGGGCGGGAGAAACAGGGCCTCGCTGTTTTCATCGCAGTTCCGGTTCAGCCACCCGCATAGATCACTGATCTCGGTTTCGGGAAGTTCCTCGAACCGCACCTGATTTTTTTCAAAACTGACAACCACCGGCTGATCTGAAACACCGTCCAGGGAAAATCCGGTCCAGGAAAGCGTCCTGAAGGCTTCGGCAAATCGCCCCCGTACCGCTCCCTCCTGGTAATTACCGTAATCATGGTCAGCAAAGGAAAAATGCAGTGAATTCAATCCAGCCATCGACAGATCAGCGAACAGTCCCGCACAAAAAATCACAGGCGCAACCCGGGGGTCCTTGAATCGCTCAGGCGATGAGTGCAGCGCCCCATAGAGCAACCTGGCGCAGAGCGCACTTCCACCCGGAAAACGCGAGGAAATCTGATTATCGATCTTTCGAACCTTGGTTTCCCTAGTGCTGAGATCAATCTCTAAAAAATCCTGTCTGCCAATCATTCAGCCAATTCCAGGAGTACTCCACCAGTCGAGCGGGGATGCACGAAAGCTATTTTATGTCCTCCGGCCCCGACACGAGGCATCTTGTCGATCATGGAAACGCCCGATGCGTTCATGCGATCGACCTCTTTTGAAATGTCATCGACTTCCAGGGCAATATGATGCATCCCAGGACCCTTCTTTTCCAGAAACACTGCGATCGGGCTTTCCGGAGAAGTCGGCTCCAGCAATTCGATCCGGCTTTCGCCACAAGCGAACATGGCGACTTTCACTTTCTGCTCAGGCACGTCTTCAATTCCAAGAAGCTCAAGTCCCAGCATTTCCTGGTAAAACTTCATCGCTTCATCCAGGCTTTTTACAGCAACACCGAGATGATGGATTTTCATAGAACCACCCTTTCCTGATACTCACCCCATTCTTTTCTCAGCGAGTGACAAATCTCCCCAAGTGTGACATACGCTAAAGCGGCATCCACAACAGCCGGCATGATATTTGCTTCACCGAGTGCGGCTTGACGCACTTTTTCCAGCGCTTCAGCAGCTTTGACATTGTCACGCCCGTTTTTCAGTTCAGTCAGATTTTTTTTCTGATATCCCTCGACAGCTGGATCAACCTTCAAAAGATCGGCAGGCGCGTCTTCCTTCTCAAAATGGGTGTTCAAGCCTACAATTGCACGGTCACCGCTTTCAATTGATCTCTGGAAATCATACGCACTGTCCTGGATTTCGCGCTGCACATATCCCTCTTCAATGGCTCGCAGCATCCCGCCCATGGAATCGATCTTGTTCAAGTAGGCTGCGGCTTCATGCTCGATCTTTTCTGTGAGGGACTCAACATAGTACGATCCGCCAAGGGGGTCTACCGTATCACAGACACCGCTTTCGTCGGCAATGATCTGCTGCGTGCGCAGAGCGATCTTGACCGAATGCTCGGTCGGCAGGGAAAGCGCTTCATCGCGCGAATTGGTGTGCAGGGACTGTGTGCCGCCGAGAACAGCGGCTAAAGCCTGCAGAGTGACGCGGATGATGTTGTTATCCTTCTGCTGGGCGATCAGGGTCGAACCGGCCGTCTGCGTATGAAATCGAAGCGCCCAGGATCGCGGGTCTTCGGCCTTGAATCGCTCCTTCATGATGCGCGCCCACATGCGCCGGGCGGCCCGGAACTTGGCTACCTCTTCAAAAAAGTCGTTATGTGCGTTGAAAAAGAAGGAAAGCCGGGGAGCTATGCTGTCCACGCTTAAACCGGCTTTGACTGCGCTCTCCACATATGCGACCGCATCGGCCAGAGTAAAGGCCACTTCCTGGACGGCTGTGGAACCGGCCTCTCTGATATGGTAGCCGCTGATGGAGATCGTGTTCCAGTTCGGCACCTGTTCCGAGCAGTAGCTGAAGATGTCGGTAATCAGGCGCATGGAGGCACGCGGAGGGAAGATGTATGTGCCACGGGCGATGTATTCCTTGAGGATATCGTTCTGAATAGTGCCGTTGAGCTTCTCAAAAGAAATACCCCGTTTGCGTGCCAAGGCCAGGTACATGCCGAAAATGACAAAGGCCGAGGCATTGATGGTCATGGAAGTGGAAATGGAAGCTAAGTCAATACCATCGAACAACACTTCCATGTCCTGCAGAGAATCGACAGCCACACCGACCTTCCCGACCTCGCCTTCAGCCAGCGGATCATCAGAGTCATATCCCAGTTGTGTGGGAAGATCAAATGCTACAGAAAGGCCTTTCTGACCCTGTGAAATAAGAAAGCGATATCGTTCGTTGGATTCCCTGGCTGTACCGAAACCCGCATACTGCCGCATGGTCCAGTACCTGCCGCGATACATGGTGGGCTGCACACCCCGGGTAAACGGGAATTCACCCGGGTAGCCCAGATCGCGTTCGTAATCCATCCCGGAGTTGTCCTGCGGTGTGTACAGTCTCTTGACATCAATGCCGGAGTGGTTGCGGAAAGTCTTTTTTCGCTCCGGACTTTTCTTTATTTTTTCGTTTGTTTTCTGGTCCCATTCCTTGTACCTGTCCATTGCCTCACCCCTTCAATGATCTTTTCCCGATGCTTCCTCCGCCTTGGGCGAGAAAGCTGTCGATCGACTCCCTTAATTCAGTGATTCCCTGCTGCTCAGCCGCGATCATCCTGATCACCGGCACAGACCAGCCGTTACGGTTCAAGCCCTCGGCACAACGGATAAGATCGCGCATCACATTTTCAGCGCCCTTGTAATCAGACTTGTTGAGCACGATTACATCTGCAATTTCGAAAATGCCTGCCTTCATCATCTGGATCTCGTCTCCGTGAGCCGGAGAGGTCACAGCCACAACAGCGTCCGCCACACGGACGACCTCCACCTCAGTCTGTCCCACGCCGACAGTTTCGACAATCAGCATCTCGAAACCGGCGGATTTCAGGACTTCGAGAACTTCGGTGGTCTTGCCGGTAAGGCCGCCCAGGTGCCCTCTGGTTGCCATAGAGCGGATGAACACACCTCGATCACCGGTGTTGGTCTGCATCCTGATACGATCGCCAAGAAGCGCTCCCCCGCTCAGAATGCTGGTCGGATCTACGGCGATTACAGCCACAGTTCTGTTTGTGGCGCGGAAATCACGGATCAGATGGTTCAGAAGAGTGCTCTTGCCCACTCCTGGAGGTCCGGTAATGCCGATGACGAAAGAATTCTCTGCTTTCCCGGCGCGCGAACATGCCTCCGAGACTGTAATCTCAGAGTTTTCGACTGCAGTGATCAGCCGCGCCAGTTCTAATGTAGAGATTTTTCCGCCAGTGTCAGTCATCAGCTGGGAATCTGTTCCCTGATATAAGCAACGATCTCGTCAGTGGTGGCTCCTGTGTGGAACACGCGCTTGATCCCGCTTTTCATCAGGAATTCATCATCCTCTTCAGGAATAACGCCGCCGCCGAGCACCAGAATGTCCTTGCGGCCTTTTTCCGAAAGCAGAGCTGTGATTTTCGGGAACAGATGATTATGAGCACCGGACAGCAGACTCAGAAGCAGGCAGTTCACATCTTCCTGGATACAAGTTTCAGCCACCTGCTCAGGGGTCTGCCTGATGCCTGTATAGATTACTTCCATACCGGCATCCTTCAGAGCGCGGGCCAGCACCTTGGCTCCACGGTCGTGACCGTCCAAGCCGGGCTTGGCCACGCATACACGGATCATTTTTTTGTCCATGGCGACCTCGCTGCATTTTATGGGTGTAAGATATCCAATCCGGGACGAAAAGTCAAGGCACCGCAGAGGGCGGGCGGGCCGGGTGTCCAATCATCAATCCAGAAAATTGCATAGTACGGATGCAGGCGAGGAAAAGAACCATCTAATCCGTTAACACTTCCTGAGGAAAACGGATATCCATGGGCAGCATGCCAGCTTCTGAGAGAAAAGCTGTCAGCCATGAACGGAAGCTCCGGATCTCCGTTGAGAGCGTAAAACAATCCTGCAATGCTGGTTAACTGATGGAATATGTAAATGTCAGTGGAATCTCTTTCAGCCTCATACTTTTGCTTTTCATCCTCATATTTTTCACCAAAAACCAGTTTGTTTCTTTTGCTTAAGTCCTTCTCTTCATCAGAAATATCTCTACTGGAAAAATCAACAAAGAGATCTTTCAAGAAAGACAGCTCTTCCACACTTTTTTTAACAAGTTTATGCGCCGGTATTTCATATCTTTTGCGTATAATATTATGACTTGAGTTGTCATAGACCAGATAATCCAATCCTTGATCACCTGCACGGCGCTTTTCGAGAATGTACCAACCAGCCCCA
Source organism: Candidatus Wallbacteria bacterium (assembly GCA_028711905.1). Taxonomy (GTDB): domain Bacteria; phylum Muiribacteriota; class JAQTZZ01; order JAQTZZ01; family JAQTZZ01; genus JAQTRI01. The sequence continues at coordinate 6,423 of JAQTRI010000162.1, forward strand.
TATCTTTGATGAAGGAGATACAAATAAGATTTCAATGATCGATATGCACTGATAATCGTAGTCAGGTCACTCTTGAAAGGAAACTCAGGACAATTCTCGGAAAGCAGATCTTTGACAGTGATTTCCTGTTTGTACTTTTCTTCCAGAAACTGGCTCTGTCTAAAATAACTGTTCTCAAGAAGTTTTTTGTGGTCGAACTTCAGTCTATAGTGCGTGTAGCAGTATCCGGCAGTCAGAAGGAGAAATGCCGTCCAGATTGTAATGAGCAGAGCTTTGTTTTGCAGCTGCGCTTTCATATCCCACCTTTTCAGCCATTTTTTGTCTCAAACATAGCAGGCGAAAGCGTTGGGCAGAAATGCACCACTAACTCCGGTTAAGCCTGGTCCCAGTCTTTCGCTCAATTCCCGCCTGGTGCAGAATTTCTTTCAACAGAAGCATATTGATGTCAAAGTTTTTTTCGTCCGGGAAGTGTCAAGCGATTTTCCGTTTCAGATGGGTAACTGGCAGCACCTTGTTCAGGTTAATCCGTTCGGATGCATTGAGAATCTCGATCCCAACAATCCGCTCGTTCTCGTCGATGTCCAGTACGATGTCTTCATTGACTCTCTTATTGATCAATTTCGATTTCTTGTCATCGAAGCGCAGGTAAAGCAGGTCGCTCTCGGAGTTGTAGCTGATATTCACAGATCCTCCCATTGCCCGTAGAAAGCGTATACAGTCACTGTTACAATCGTATCATCAGAAACCGCAAAATAGACCTCAACTTTTTTCTGAGGGTACATTTTACCGTTCCTGACTTGATTATACCCGAAAACCAGCGATTTTCCCATTCTCCCATGCTTGGCAGGGATATCGGCTCCTAGACAGATGGTTTCAGTTATCTCAGAAGAGCTGACTCCACGCTCAGTTGCCCTCTCAGCAGTATGCGGATCAATCAGAATCCTCATCCGTCACATTCTACACGAATCGGTTATCCATGCCAACGAGGCAATAATTTAAGTGTTCTGCACCAGTAGCACGAAGGTCAGGCCCCAGAACAGGGAAATGATCAGCAGCAGGACTGTGGCGTTTTTTTTCCGGCATGG
>JAQTRI010000163.1 GCA_028711905.1 Candidatus Wallbacteria bacterium
TGCTGATATTTGTAGTGAAAGCCCTGACGGTTTTACCGAGGCGGAACTCTTAGGTTCAATTGTGCCTGACCGTCCAGTGACTCCTGTGATCTCTCTGCCTGCGACTAAGGATGAGGAACCGGTCGGGGTCGAGGATGTTCCGGACCCATTCGAAACCGGCAGGGAGGAAAAACCGGAGTCTTTTGACACATCTTCGCGGGAATTCGACTTTGGTTCAAATCAGCCCCGGATCAGCGAGTCTGCCCCGTTTCAGGCCGACACAGAGGAAATATCTCCATCAACAGGTGACGAGATCGATTCATATGTGCCGGAGGCTTACCAGGAAGAGTCTCGTGTACCCGTTTCCAGCGGAAATGGTGTTATGAAAAAGACGGCTGCTCAGGCAGACCCGTACGATGAACTGGATGCCTACAGGACTTTCGAGGATGACAAACCCAAAGTAAAGGTTGAAACCGTTGTTGAACCTGGCTGGAAAGAGATTTACCACGACACATTTGTCGATATCACCAAAAAAATGCGGAAACAGAAAGACCTGGTCGAGAACATGGTGATTCATCTTGTGAACATCGGGGCCGATGACATGGAAAAAAAGGAGATCAAAACACCTGATCTTCTGGCTCTGGCCTTGAAGCAGACCAGGGATATATATTCCGAACACAACCAGGAACTCGGGGCGGTTTTGAAGAATTTTGAAAAATCTCTCGATGTGCTTGGCAAAGCCATGGAAAATATGGAAAGCACTCTGCAGGGAGAGGAAAGCGATGTCCAGCTCGGTAAGGCCATGGAATCCATGAAATCATTGATGAAAGCCAGCGCAGGCTACAGTGAATCATTGACCAAGATCATTTCCCTTGAAGCCCTGATGCAGAAAACAGTTTATGATCTGCAAAAGGAACTTGGGGATTATATCACTGAGAGGGATCTTCTGGTCCGCGCCGAGTAGGCGGGTGTTGCACAGATCTGTTTCAATGGGTATGCAGCACATGATGTTTTATAAGCGTCTAACGCGTCAGTTCCGTTCTTCTCTGTGCCCGGTTGGGATATCCAGACAGGGCGCACTCGGATATTGACATCCTTTTTTTTTCTGTTACCCTTCCATACATGAAGAAAATCCTCCTGGGTTTTTTCAATCTTTTTTTTACTGTGCTTGGTCTCAGTACCGCCAATTTTCTGGTTAAGGACGATCCCAAATTCTGGAGCGAACATCTGGGTGAGTGGGTCGGAAACACGCCTTACCATGTGATGTATTTCCTGTTCGGGGCGACTTCCTATCTGCTGAGCAACGCTTTGCTGCGCTGGCTGCTGGAATGGTATGACAGATGGATCGAGAACATGACGATGCAGCGTATCTGGAATGATTTCTCCGGTGGAGTACTCGGTCTTGTTGCCGGGAATCTCTTTTTTACCGTGCCATACTACTTTTTTTACAAGTCCAATCTTGAAGCCCTGGAAGAAGGGGCGCGTGAAATCTTTCTGATTATCAAAATCTTTTCACCCCTGGCCATCAACCTGATCTCGTTTTTTATCGGGGTTACCCTGCTCGGCAGGCTGACAGCTCAGAAGGATCTTCAGAACAGTGCTTCCGGAACAGGACGCAGATTTTTAGTGGACAGCAATATTCTGATTGACGGACGGATCAATGAAATGGTAAAAACCGGCATTCTCGATGGGGTGATTGTGGTACATGAAACTGTGATCAAGGAACTTCAGACCCTCGCCGATTCTTCGGATCATGGTAAACGCCTGCGCGGACGGAAGGGCTTAAACCTTCTGGAAAAACTTCAGCTGGAAAATCAGCGGAAACTGGAGATTTCTTCTCAGCAGGTGGCCGGGGAGAATGTGGATGACAGGCTGGTGAATTTTGCCAAAGAAGATAAAAGCACATTGTTTACCAATGATTACAATCTGGTCAAGATTGCCAGGCTGCAACTGGTTCCCTGTCTTAGTCTGAATGAAATTTCCGGAGCCCTCAGGCCGGTGATCATTCCTGGAGAAGATGTTGTCGTGGAACTGGTGAAGCGGGGCAAGGAAAACCACCAGGCCGTCGGCTACTTAGAGGACGGCACAATGATCGTTGTGGAGCACGCGCGTAAATATCTGGGGAGGTTGCTGGAAGCGACTGTCACCAACATTATTCAGACCCAGGCCGGGAGAATTATTTTCGCTAAACTCAAGAATGAGAAAAAGGAGGAATAAATGCCCAAGATTAAGGTCAAGGATGTGATGGAAAAGAAGTTTTTCAAGGTTTCTTCTAAGGAAACCTATGAAAATGCCAGGAGAATGGCACTTTTAAACCGCGCCAAGCAACTGGTGGTAGTTGACGGGAATGATGTGGTGGGAGTGCTGACTGAGCGTGATTTTCTCAAGGAAGCGATGGGCAAAGAAAAAGTATCCAAGGTCATGACTGCGGATCTGCCGCACCTGACCGAAGAATTCACTGTTAATGAAGCGGCAAGAATCATGCTGGACCATAAAATCAGCTGTCTGCCGATTTTTAACAATGAATCAGAGGTGGTGGGGATCATCACTGAGACTGATCTGGTGAAGGATCTGGCTGACGAAAAACGCAAGGAACCGGAACTTTCGCCGGAAAGACTGGCTATTTATCTGGCCATGACGAATGACAGGCAGAAGGAAAACCACTGGCTGGAAGAAGGGGTCAATGCCAGTCTCAGGGCAGCCATTACCCAGGTCGGAGAAACCGGGGAAAAGCTTCCCATCAAATTCCGAGAATCAGTCATTGTTGCCGCCATTGCCCGTGGTGTGATCACGGAAGATCTTCACGAGAAGATCGCCGTTTCCATTGCCGCCCGCGATGTCTATGCTCAGCTCAACCTGATCAACCCTGGGCTGGGCGGTGGGTTCAAGGTGGCGATTGTCAGAGGAGACCGGCTGATTGTGGTATCCGCGTTCGGCAGATGCGGACACGCATTGGTGAACGGACCCAAGACTATTGCCATAGGATACAGTGTTATATGATTTATCGTGATCAACGGGGAGAGGCAGCATGATCAAGCAGGCCAGGGCTGAAGCATATTACGCGCAGGGCTTGGATGAGCTCAATGCCGGTAATTATCAGGAATCCCTGAAAAAGCTGTTATCCGCCCTGAGGCTGGATCGCAAGAATGGCAGATATTTGAGTGCGCTGGCTCTTAATTATTTTCTGCTGGGAAAGCTCGATGAGTCGGTTAAGTATTACAGGGAAGCTATCGAATCTGATCCGGACAATTTCAACAACTACATCTATCTGTCCAATGTATTGCAGATTCAGGAAGATTTTCCCTCATCCACCGCTACATTAAAAAAAGGATTGACGCTTCTGGAGCAGAGAATAGCCGAAAACCCGAATGAACCTTTCTATTACGGATTCATGGGAATGCTGCAATACCAGCTGAAGAACTTTGATCAGTCGATCATGGCCTATTATCGGGCCCTGACCCTGCGCGATGGGAACGGCGATTATTACCGGGAACTGGCCAATATCTATTATGAACTCAATTTTTTCGAGGAAACCATCCGTCTCGCTGAAAAGGCGGTTTCTTACAACCCATTGGATTACAGCGCTTTTCTGCATCTTGCTCTGGCCTACCAGAGACTGAACCTGATCGGTCCCGCCATCGCTCATTTGAAGCGATCATTACAGATCAACCCCAATCAGCCTGAAGTCAAGGAACTCTTGAAGAAGCTGCAGGAAATCCGTAAAGAAAACGGGGAAACCATTGAAGAAGTCATTCGCAACAATAAGCCGAAAAAGTATTATCACGGCACAGTCAAGTGGTTCGATGATTCCAAGGGGATCGGTTTCTTAAGAACACCGGAATTGAAAAAAGAGGTTTTTGTCCACTACACGGCTGTGATCAGCGAAGGATATCAGACATTGAGCGAGGGCGAGGCTGTTCGCTTTGGGGTGGCCAAGTCAAAGCGCGGGCCCGTAGCTCTTGAAGTTACGATCACAAATCCAGACATGAGCAGGTTCCATTTCGGATCAGTCAAGGATTTTGACTGGAACATCGGCATCGGTCTGATCAGGGGAGACGGTGAAGCAGAGTACAATTTTCATTTCACCGCTATTGTCGGACGACTGATCAAAACCGCCAGACCCGGCGAAAAGGTGCGGTTCGAGCTCATCAGGGACGAGAACACCCAGAAGGATACGGCTTATAACATAGTGATCCTCAAGGAAAGCACGGATGAAAACAGGGGCACTGTCGTCTGGTTTGATCACAGGACAGGCAATGGCATGATCAAAAGCGATGATGGGATGGAGCTGATTTTCCAGTCAGGCAGTTTCCCTGACACCTTAGCTGATAAGCTGGGGGAGGGAGTCAAGATCACTTTCAAGCTGACCCAGGTCGAGAATATCGACGGCAACATGGTGCCGAAAGCCGTGTCGATCGCTTTAGCGTAGCGACCCTTTTCCATCGATTTCCGCCAGGAACGCGTTTCCCACTGCCAGTCCGCTGTCGTCAGCCGCAGGGAACACAAAAACATGCTCGAAGTTCGTGTTTCTGCGCAGAACCCCGTTGAGAACCGAGTTGTGGAATGTGCCTCCTGAGAGCACTAAGTTCCGCGGCTTGTAGCGCCAGGAAACAGCCTCGATCAGATAGTGAATCACCTTTTCCAGGTCATTCTGGGCGATGTATGCTGCCAGCATGTGTTCCGGGCTGAAGTCTTCTCCAGGCTTTCTGGGTGGACCGAAGCGTTCATAAAACCTGTTTGTCAGCATCAGTCCCGTATCTGAAGCTTCGATCCATTCCCTGTTAAAGCTGAAACCGGAGTGTTCCAGAAAAACCATGCTCTCGCCGTTGAAATACTGCTCGCCGAACGGGGACAGACCCATGGTGCGTCCCTCGTTGAAATCCATGTGTTCAGGTGTCCTGTGCCGGTTGAAGCCGAGATAGTCGGTGATCGCAGAGTAAAATTCTCCCATGGATAGCGGATAATGAAAGCTTTTAAGTAGTTCAAGCTTCAGGCCACTGGCTTTGTAGAAGCTGATGCTTTCCAGTTCTCCACGCACTCCAGACAGGTAAAGCGCTTCAGGCACAGGCAGGCCATCGAGTTGAGCCGATCCGGCAGCATCGCTGACCATGACCAGGGCTTCATCCAGCCCTGAGGCAAAAAAACCGGCCGCGGCATGAGCCAGATGGTGACTGTAAAGCCTCATTTTGATTGTGTTCCCCTGAAGATTGTAATCAAGGGCATAGCCGCCGTCCGATTCCTTGGCCCAGCGAGGAAGAAAAACACCATAACTGGCAGCTAAGCAGGAAAGGTCGGCTGGAGTGATGCAAAGAGCGTTCAGAAGATAGAACAGCGCTTGATGCGCTTCACCGTTATCAAACAGATGCTTGACCCTGGCGATCCTTTCACCGGCGATCGCCATCACAAGTTGCCCCTCATGCACTGCTGCTGCAGCGCAGTTGTGCGACACATTCAGGCCGATGAAATACGGCAAGAGCTCAGAACCCCTTGAGATAAGTTTCGATCTCGTTGAGAAGGTCCGTGGCTTTTTTTCCGCTGTTGTCCTTGATTTCCGGGTCAATCGCCAGAAGCTTTTTGACATGCTGTTTGGCAGAAAGCACCAGATCCAGACTTGAAGTGAGCTTGCCGCTTGTAAATTCGAGACTGGCAAGACAGACTAAGGCCTGGGTATACTCAGGATCAATGGATAGAGCCTTTTCCAGCTTCGGAATGACCGTGCTTCTCAGTCCTGCAATGTCGCCTTTCTGCAGCAGAGTCTGCTGAGTGGACAGCGCACTGATCAGGTGCTCGCGTTTTTCGGTTTCCTGGGACTGGAAGAACTCCTTCAGCTGCCTGAGAAGACGGTCGGCCTCGGTGTATTCTTCGCGCTGGAGATAAAGGTCGATGGCTGATAAGAAAGCCTGGCTTTTCAGGTCGGAACTGACATTAACGGCAATGGACTTCTTTAAATAGGTTTCAGTCATCTGGCGATTGCCCTTGGCCTGGTACCAATCAGATAGGAACTGATAGCAGTTGAAATTAGTTACAGGGAAATTTTCTTGTTCGTCTTTTAGAATTTCTTCAACTATGGGTTTGGCGAAAGCGCTTCCCCCTGTACGGGTGTATATTGAGGCTATTTCGCTCTTCAACTGATTGATGAATGTTTTTTCCTCTGCAGTGTAAACGGCCAGCGCGAGTGTGCGGTAGAGATAATCAAGACTCAGTGTCGGAAGGGACTGATTTTTGAAGATAATGGCCGAATAGTATCCGGCCTTGATTTTCAGGTCGAGATCGCGACCCAGTTGCATGACCTGATAGAAACAGGGCAGAGAGGATGTGAAATTACCCTCATCCAGAAATTTTTTACCCAGCTGAAAAGTGTCCTGCTCTTTGAATCCCGGGGCCGGAGTTATGGACTCCGGTGGATTTTCCAGAAAAGGGGAGGCTGTGACAGGAGGTTTTTTTTCAACCGGCCTGCCTGTGGCCGGGGTAGGAGATACCACCGGTTGAACGGTCTGCTGAACAGGAATTACAGCCTGCTCTTGCTGATGTGTCTGGATCTGAGGCTCAGCTATCTGCCTGAGAGGCTCGGGAACGAATTCCTTGTCCTGACCGGCAGCGGGCATGATCTTTTTCAGGGGAACATCAAATCTGACTCTGCGGTCGTCTATTGTGAGCGATGTTGCATACTGGATAAAGCCATCTGCCTTGACACTGATAATGACAACCCCGTTTTCCAGATTCTTGATCAGGTAATACCCTTTGTCGTCACTGCGTGTTTTGCGGTTGAGCACAACAATCTCTGCGCCTGGAACAGGCAGTAGAGATGTTTCATCGTAAACCTTGCCGGTGAGATTGGATGCCTTGAGCATGAAAAACGAAGCGGAAATTAGCAGCAGCAACAGTTGTTTTTTCACAGGCGGATTACCTCGCATTCTCCCTCCGTGTCGATGACGGCGATTGTTTTTTGTCCGGTCAGAAGGCCGCATGTTTCTCCGGGATTGACCACCCGTGTGCGGCCATGAAGCTCGTTCACTGCATTGTGGGTATGACCGAAAAGAATCAGGTCGAAATCACCTGATCCGGCCAGCTGCTCGATACAAACCGGTTCGTGCATGAACAGTATTTTAGATCCTCCGGCTTCGATGGTTGAAGGACCGACATATACTGATGCGCCGGATTCCCTGAGGGATTTTTCCAGAATCAGTCTTTCCCCGTCATTGTTGCCGAAGACGAAGTGCAGTTTGGGTTTGAGATTTCGCAGTTCCCTCACCATGATCGGAGAAATCAGATCGCCACAATGGATTACCATGTCCAGATTCCGATGATTAAACAGATTCACTGCCTCGGCTATGGCAGCAATGTGTTCGTGGCTGTCTGAAAAGGCCCCGATTCTTGCCATGCTTCCTCCAGGCGAAAGAACTTATGCGGCATGTGAAACAATTTATCAGAAAATCCTTCCGGATTCCACAACTCATCCGGGAAACTTGCAATTTTACCCTCTCCAGAATAACATGGAAAAAATATATGTTAAACCGGGAGAAAA
>JAQTRI010000164.1 GCA_028711905.1 Candidatus Wallbacteria bacterium
GAGGATTCAGGCCCACCTCTTCCAGAAGTTCCCTGTCAGGCACGAATTCTTCCTTGCATTTGTTGCAGATGCAGCGCACCAGTCGTTGGGCGATCACAAGCAGCAAAGTAGGGGTCAGCAGAAAGGATTCGATCCCCATTTCGCTAAGTCGGACTATAGCCTGGGGTGCATCATTGGTATGCAGGGTCGAAAGCACAAGGTGTCCGGTAAGTGCCGATTCAATAGCAATCTCGGCTGTCTCGACATCGCGGATCTCACCGATCATAATGATGTCAGGGTCCTGACGCAGGATGGAACGAAGAGCACTGGCGAAAGTCATGCCGATTTCCGCCTTGGTCTGCACCTGGTTGACAAGCGGAATTTTATATTCCACCGGGTTTTCAACAGTTGTGATATTGACGGTCGGGGACACAATGAAATTCAATCCGGCGTAAAGTGTTGAGGTTTTGCCGCTCCCGGTCGGACCGGTCAGCAGAATAATGCCATTGGGTTCCTTTAACGCGCGCTGGTAAAGCTTGAGCTGGTTTTCCAGGAACCCCAGCTTTTCAATACCGATCATCACAGAAGACTTATCCAGGATTCTCATGACGATCTTCTCACCCCAGGCTGTCGGCAGAGAACTGATACGAAGGTCAATTTCCTTGCCTCCGACCTTGATGGCAATCCTGCCGTCCTGAGGCAGACGCTTTTCAGCGATATCCATGCCTGAGATGATTTTGATGCGCGAAAGGATAGCGTTCTTGACCTTGTTTGGAACATTCTTCACCTGATGCAGCACACCGTCAATGCGGTACCTGATGCGCAGACTTTTTTCCTCGGGCTCGACATGAATGTCACTGGCCCGCTCTTTTACCGCTTCTTTAATCAGGAGATCCACAAACTTTACGATCGGGTTATCTTCCTCAATATCCTTGAACCCGTCTTCAGCCGTTTCTTCAGGAGTCTCGTCCCCGCCCTGGAACTCATCAGCCACATCGTCCATGTCGCGCACCACGCCGTACCCACGCTGGATGGCCGTCATGATCTCTTCCTGGGACGAGATGACGATCTCCACGGTCAATCCCGTCATGTACTGCAATTGATCGATGACAAACACATTAAGCGGATCAGCCATGGCTATGGTCAGGCGTTTTCCATCGCGAAACAGGGGCACCAGCTCATGCTTCTGGGCGATTTTTGGAGGAACAAGTTCCAGGACATTCTTCTGAATTTCGTATTCAGCAAGGTTAATCCGCGGAACGCCGAGCTGCTTGGAAAGCACCTCCAGAATGTCCTCTTCCTTGACAAAGTCCAGCTCGACTAAGACTTGACCGAGGCGCTGCTTTTTTTCCTTCTGGACCTTGAGGGCTTCAGAAAGCTGTTCCTGCGTGATCAGACCCTGTTCGATCAGGGTGTCACCCAATCGCTTTTTTGGGGGCATGCTATATCCCCCTGCTCAAGCAGTCCCAGTATTCCCGCTGTGCATCACGGTAATTAGGGTTGATCCTGAGAGCGTGCTCGAATTCATCGATGGCATCATCGATCCTTCCCAGATTCTTGTAAAGCTTGCCCAGCTGGAAATGCGCATCAGCATGACCTGGAAAGAACTCAGCCAGTTTTTTCAGGTGCCTGACAGCCTCTTTGGCCAGGGCATGATTGCGGTAAATCATGGCCAGGTCATAAGAAACAGCGCCAAGAAACAGCTCTTCTCTGCGGGTCTTGAGATAATACTCAGCCACTTTCTTGAAAAGACCCATGGCCTGGCCGAAGTTTTCCAGTTTTTCATGGAGCTCGGCCATGGCGAACACAGCATCCTGGTAATTGGGGTTGAGCTTGACAGCCTGGTCGTATTCTTCAATAGCGCCTTCTGTTTCCCCAAGGACAAAATAGACATCGCCCAGATGCTTGTGGATGTCCGGATAGCCCTTGCCTTTACGGATCAGCTCCAGATAAATGTCCCGCGCCTTCTGCACTTCGCCGGAGCACTTATACGCGTGTGCACTGTTGATCTTCGCCTGCAGATTGTCAGGTTTCAGCGCCAGCACCTTGTTGTAATGGTCAAGCGCATCAGAATACCGTCCCATGTTGAACATGCAATTGGCAATAGTCAAATGAATGCTGTGGTCGCCAGGGACTGCACGGAGCAGCTTCTGGGCTTCTTCCAGCAGTTCTTCCACCAGTCCGGGCGAGCAATAGGAATCATGGAGTACTTTTTTCGGCATTGATGCCCCTGTTCAGAATAAAATCAGAGCATTCTGCAATTTTTTCCCGGTTATGCTCCGGGTAAAGGCTCCTGTGAGGCACTAACGCCTCACTAGTGGTCTGTTGCACTTGATTCTATGAGTATTGATCCGAAGTAAAACCTTTCGTTGAAAGGTTTACGCAATCCGCATTTGCGCAAAATCAAGTGCAACAGACCACTAGTATATCCTATCGGATAAAGTGATTTCCAGGATAAAGCGAAAAATGAGACAGTGCGCTTATCAATAAAAAAAACGCCTCTCATCCTCAAGAATCTTTTTCAAGTCCGAGACTTCCCGCGAACTCCTGTTCTCCATTTCCCGCACCATTCTGATGCGCTCCAGGGATTCCTGTGCCACTCCAGCAATTCCCTGAGCGTCAGGAAACTTGTCCAGAATTTCGCGATACAGCATTTCAGCCAGCTGCAGAGAATGAAGATTCTGTTGAGCATAGGCCTCTTCCAGCATGACAGCTGCCAGCAGGTTGGGGTCAGGCGAAAGCCTTTTGCCGGAATTAAGGCTGTCAATAGCCTCACGAAACTTTTTCAGCCTGTTCTCCAGATGCCCCTTCTGGTAGTAAAGATATCCCAGTTCCTCGATGTTTTTGGTCATCCGGCAGGCGAGCACAGTTTCAGCAAGAGCCTGGCCGTCACGACCGAGCCTCAGGTATTCCAGTGACAGATAGGAATGCATCCTGGCAGCAAGTTCCACAGGTATTCCATTACCGGATAAGGCACGGGCGAAATCTGCAGCCGCATCTTCGTGATCACCCCTGTCCCTGTGATATACACCCATGGCCATATGCGCCCAGTAAATCTTATCGTGACCGGGCCAGGTGGTGAGAAACTCACTGGCTGCCCGGAACAGGGCATACCTGCTGCCTGAATCGATACCCTGCTGAATATGGCTGATCATTTCCTCAGGCAGGGCTTTGCCTCTGGCCGGCTGCTGCCAGACAAAAGCCGCCAGAGGAATCAGGGCAAAGATCAGGTACCTGATCCAGGTTTTCAGTTTGCGTTTTTTTTTGCGCCTTCTTAACATGACACGATGATTATAGCAGAGTTGGGGAGTGAGTAGTGAATAGTGAGTGGTGATCAGGAGTATGGGCGAATGATCATTCGCCCCTGCACGATTCGCTGATCAACCCTTCACCGCTTGCCCGCATAACCGCTTGTCCGCTTCCCGTGTGCGGGCACGAGGCATCGTGCTATTGCATTCATTTGTGCCTGTTACCAATCACTGATCACTGATCACTGATCACCAAAAAAAATCCCCCGGGTTTTCCCGGGGGATTTGTTTAGAATTTAATTCTTCTTACTGGGCCACATACTGGATCGAACCGGTCACCTTGTTGTAGTAATTGGTTGAACCGGCCTGATTGATCAGCATGAGATTCGGGAATTCAAAGGCAAATGTGTAAGTGGCATTATTGGTCAGCTGGCCATTGGTGGCTCCATACAGGGTGGAGGCCATGGTCGAATTGAGCGAGAGTGTGAAGGTCTTGCCCGTTGCTGTCAGGTAGTTGACACTGGTGTTGCTGCTGGTGCCGAGTGACAGTGTGGTGTAGCTGGTGGAACTCTTGCTCGCATAGTATTTGACCACAACAGTGGCATCTGCCGGAATCACGAATCTGCTGTTGGTGGCGTCATACTGGAAATTGCTCACTACGATGACTGCCTTGCTGGCAGCGCCTTCAATGGTGAATTCCAGGGGCGAGCTGAAACTGCTGCCGGATGTGACTTCCAGGCTGGCCGAGAAAGTCGGTGTGGTGTCAGTGGTCGAACTCGGCAGATCGAATGTCGGTGTGCCGGTCAGCGGGTATGCGGGAGTGGCGAATGTGCCGTAGGTCACTGCTGTGCCATTGACATGGGTCACCTTGACCACCGGGTACAGGCTGGCAGAAACATCGCCTGTGGTAATGACGGCTTCCAGGGACAGGGCTGTGTTGAAATTGGTCACTGAAGTCGGGCTGGCAATGGTTACCAGGGTATCAAGCTTGGCCTGCATATCTGTCAGTTCCAGATATTCGTCCAGACCCGCGAATGAGGTGGTTGTGAGCAGCGGAACTGCTGCTGTGTAAGAAACCGGGTCATTGATATCAGCGGTGATTCCCAGGCGGGAAGTTACTGTGGCCACGGCATTGTAAATGTTGTTCGAGCTGAGCGTTGCTGCTGTGGCTGCCGTTGTTTTGGTCTTGATGGCAGTGGCCACATCAGCCATAGTGGTGGCAGTGGCAATATCAGCTGCAGCTAAACCGACAGTTTCCATCACAGCCACAGTGGTGACCGGGGTGATGCACATATTGGAGGTAACGGCAGGATCAACATTAGCAGCCATGCTGGCCATAACCCTTGCGCCTGCGCCGGTCTGCTGATAATTGAGCACAAAGACATGGGCCAGGTCATTGTAGGATGTGCTGTTCAGGCAGTAGAACTTGTTGATGTAACCATTGGCGTCCACACCATAGGTCGCGTAGATCGGATTGGTTTCGCCCTGGACAAAGCACTGGAAGGAAGAAACCTCTGATCCCTTGACCAGACCATTGACTGCAGCACCGTTAAGAGCAACAGTAGGAATGACATCATCGTCATCGTCATCGCCAAAGCAGCCGGTCATGGGAATCATAGCCACGATCAGTCCGATCAGTACCAGGAAAAATTTTACCTTCTTGTTCACTTGCGATCCTCCTCAGGATATTTTTTTGTGATTCCATTCCTGTGATATATCTGTAATCCGTATGCCGGAGCACCTCCCTGCCTGAAATCGGTCTTTATCTTACAAGGCTTCGCTGCCCCTGTCAAACGAATCAATTTTATTTACCTCTCCCCTGCCTGTCAAGTCTGTCCGGTGACCACAGTCATAACATTCCCCTTTTCCCCGCTTGTCCACTTGTCCGCTTGTCCGCTTGTCCGATCGCTGGAGGGGTAATGGGTAATAGGTAACAGGTAATTGGTTATAGGTTATAAGAGCTAATTACTAATTACCCATCACCCATCACCCATCACCCATTACTCATTACCCGTCACCAATTACCGTTCACCAATTACCGTTCACCAATCACCGTTCACCAATCACCGTTCACCAATTAAAGTCCCGCCCTCATCCGGTCGATGGGTCTTTTATACACATAAAAAATTCCTGTGGGGGGAATCATGAACATCAATTGGAATTCCGGCATTGGTGAGCAATGTCAGTCTCTCATCAGTAACAGGTCTTCCGGCTTTCCGGGTTCGTCGTTGTTATCCGGCGTTGACAAACTGGTGAGTGAAGCGCTTGGCGGGAAACTGCCGGCTGACAAAATCGAAATCAGTCTCGGAGCCCGCTCATTCAGCGCTGCCATTGGCCTGCAGAAGGGCAGTGAGGAAGCGGTTTACGCAGCCATCGAACAAAAGTATCTGAAAGTGCAGATCTCGGTCAGCGGTACAGCACCGGAAAAAACCGCATCAGAAGAAAATAAAAAGGCTGCCATGTCCGATGAGGCCGAAGAACTGGACTCCATGCTCGGTGAGTGGTCCACCCGGAAGGTGTCCGACAGGATCGCGGAATTCGCTAAAGCCGTTTATGAATCACTCCTGGCAGGAGACGGTGGAGCTGAAAACCAGGACCAGCTGGAAAAATTCAAAAAAATCATTTTTGACGCCATCAGCCTGGGATTTCAGCAAGGCAAGCAGGACGCCGGAGAGGTCAGTTCCCCTGTTGCAGAACTGCAGCAGCGCACCTATGACCTGATCCAGGAAAAACTCACCAGTTATTTCGACAAGAGGCTGTCAGGCCTGACAGATGGGCAGGAAACCGGTTCTACCTCGTATTCGATGGAAATTCAGTTCGAATACCAGTCAGTAACCGTAGAAAGCGTTTCCGGAAAAGACGCGTCAGGCAATATTGTCCTGCCGGAATGAATGAATTGAAAACATCCCGTTTCCCGTGCGTACAGCAGGCTGTTCAAAACAGTTGAGATGCGAGGCGCAGGAGTTCGAAAGGCCCGAGATAGTACTTAAAGGTACAGCTCGGGCTTGAGGACGACTGTAACAAAGCAGATCGACTGTTTTCAACAGCCTTTACACTGATTTAACCGCAAGCCTATTATCTTTGACATACCGCAGTGTCTTATTCTCCCTGAAATAATCCTCGATCATTTTTTTCAGCGAGACATCCAGCCTGCGAAACGGGTATTTTTCGAAAAAAATCGAGTATTTCTGTTCTAAGCCGCCATTGATCAAAAATCCGGTGGTCACGACAGAGTAGAAATTGTCCCGCACCAGAGGCATTCCCCCATATGTGATGCTGAGGCGTTCCTCGCAGCCGGATTTCCCGTCTTTCCTCAGACAGACCGGGCTTCCTTCACGGCGGCAGAGGTCGCAGAGCGTGACTTCATCCAGGCTCTTTCCGTCCTTGAATCCCATGGACTGCGGTGCGATGCGCTCCAGTTTTTCCAGGTTCTGGAACACCTTGCGGCACATGGGATCGTCCGTGAACTCTATGCGCACTCCGGAAAAATAGCAGAAAAAATACGGGTCTTCCACAAAATATGACAGCATCATGCTGAATATCCGGTAGATCTCTTCCCCTGTGAGCGAACCGTTGTACAGATCATTGTCCCAGTACACCACCTTCTGGAGCTTTTCCAGAGTCACAGGACCCTTGCTGAGAATCGGATTGACTGAGGAAGCGTTGAGAAACACCAGGTCGGCCTGGACGGAAAAACGAATCAGGTCTGAGACAAAATCTCCGAGCGCGGTTTCACCTGAATATTTTTCAGTGATGAAATCGGAAAGCGCCTCCCCGATCACCTCGTCCCTGAGATTGATTCCACGCCTGATTTTTTCCCGGTCCAGACGCTTGCGAAAATCAATATCAGGCACTACTCCGGACAGCTCGATCAGAGAGTGCTCGCGTTCTTTGATCTCCAGGTTTTCAGAGAATTCCAGCGTTACTGATCCCAGAAAATTACCCTCACCTCCGGAATGGCAGATAAGGGTCCTTCCGACTAAATGATTGGAGCGGATCACTGTATGGGTGTGTCCTCCGATGATCAGGTCGATTTCAGGGAACCTGGCAGCGATTTCACAGTCGTGCTGGAATCCCAGATGGGAAAGAAGAATCAACACACGGCATCGGCTCCTGAGGCCTGGAAGTGCGGATTCAATGGCTGCCACAGGATCGCTGAAGCTGTATTCCTCATACTCTGCCTGGCCACGCATCAATCCCTGAAAGCATACCCCCAGCACGCCGATATTGACCCCTTCTTTGACAAACAGGGCATGATCA
>JAQTRI010000165.1 GCA_028711905.1 Candidatus Wallbacteria bacterium
CTTACCCACAACGATCCCGACATGGCGCTCGCGCTCGCCTGCGTAATGCTTCCAGAAAACGATATCTGCGGGCTTGATGTTGCGCGGATCGACTTTGTCATTAGCGATCTGGCTGTAACCGAAACTTGATTTAAGCTGATTCTTCAGTCCCTGGGCCGATACATTGTAATCTCCAGGATAATGAAACTTGCCGGCCTCTGTGAGAATGGCGCTGACTACAGCTGCGCACGCCAGGCCGCCCCATTCAGTCAGCTCTGTGTAGACCTTGATTCCGTATACAGTGCCGGACATGCCCTCCGCCCCAAGCGCAGCCTGAACGATCTTGCGGTCCATGGCCGAATCCGGCTGCGGATCGTCACTGGAGCCGCTTCCTCCGCCTATCGTCACATCACTGCCTGAGATCCATCCCTTAGATCCCCACATCGAGTATTTCACATAATACCAGCGGTTGTATTTGCGGTAGATCGTCAGAATTTTGCCTGAGGAAACTGTGGATACGACCTCAGACGCTGCATCAGGTATTTTACGGATGTCGGCCGAGGATTTGGCCACTGTGCAGGTGGCTGAACAGGTCTCGCCGTATTGATCCGGATTCAGGACCGAACTGCCGCCGGAACCGGGACTGGCGCTCGATCCCTCGATGGTCACGCAAACTTCAGAGATCCAACCCTGGCGGTTTTTCGGAGTGGTGACTTTGTACCAGGTCTTGTTCGCGCTGCTTTCAATCTGCTCATCGAGCACATTCATCCTGTTGCCGGAATAAACGGTTTCGACCTCGGAAAAGGTTTTTCCCGGTCCGCTGCGGACAAAGGCCTGGCCTAAGCTGACTACAGCTGTTTTCCGCAGGGACTGTTCGCCTTCAGTGCGGTAATCCTCGTCAGTGAACGGAACATACAGCACCTCATCATAAGCCCTTCTGACGAATTCGCAGATATTCTGATAAGCGATATCGTCCCTGTCGGCTCTGTCCGAAGCTGAAGCCCTGTCAAGCGTGTCGCGGATCCCTGACACCAGATTGATCAGAAGCTGCTTTTTGCCCGGGGAAAGCGCTTCTGGATACTGACGCTCCATTTTTGAGACATAGGCGATGAAATCCCGGATCACGAAATCGGTTTCCGCGCCAGGTTCTCGTGCTGTCAGGCGGCTGCAGACGCGTTCGTCCAGAGCGTAGGCCCTGTCCCTGACAGCGTTGAGCACTGCAATCACCGGATTGGCACTGAGCGTGGCTGTGAAAAACAGTATCAGAACCAGCATGCCTGTCATCAGTCTGTGTCCCATACATCCCTCCGGAAGAAAATACTCGGCTGATCTTTAAACCAATTATAGTCACAAAACAAAGGTTCGGGCGTATCAATCAGTATCAATTGAAAGCGGTCCGGAATAACAGGCGAGAAAGAGCATGTCAGCCGGATTTTTCCGTATGCCCGGTTTGCTGTACAATGTCGTCATGAGCAGGGGCAAAGATCCTTTACCGCCAAAGTCTCCGGTGCCGCTATGATCGATCTGCTGGTCAGACCGCGAAACCGGCGACATCGTCAGGTCGTCCCTCACTTCCCTCAAATAATGACTTCCATCCTGCTCCTGATTTTTCTTTGTCTGACACGCGCCTCTGCATCGGATTTTCCGCTTCACAGCATCGAAGTCGACGACCGTGATTTCTTCATCTTCGACATCGCGGGATTTTCCGAAGGGAGAAATGTTATCCTGGACCATTCTGACGGGACAGGCACATGGGACGGCGAACCCCTGGCATACAGATTCAACGCTCCCTGCCCGCTGCGCCTGTTTTTCCAACCTGACCCGGATTGCACGGCCTGTCAGGTCGTGCTTGAAGTGCACAGGAGAGATGAATTGATTTCTTCATCCGCTTCAGTCCTGTCCCTGAGCGGCATAATGCCGATTTCGCACAGGATTTCCTTCAGCACACCAAACAGGCTCGGGATCTACACCCTGACCGTCGGCCTGACCCTGAGCGGCCCTCCGGGCACACATGCAGAACCCCGGTTGTTCCGGTCCGAACACCGGCTTTTCATCCTTTTCGCTGCTCCCGGGTTCACAGCCGATCTTCATGAGTGGGGGCTCAGACACGAAGATTTCACGAAAAGAAACCTCGGACTGCTCGGATCATGGCTTGAACAGGATCGGAATCTGCACCCGGATTTGAATTCGATAGTCTCCGGTTTGCACAGGCGCTTTACAGACAGCAGATTCTGCCCTTACACGATCTTCGACACCCCGACCGAATTCCAGTCACCCTGGGAACTGGTGCTCGATGCCGAGCATTGCCGGCCCATGGAATGCGAGCCTGCAGCCGCCCTGATGACTCAGGCCATCCACATGCTCGGATGGAGCAAGGCCTGCGTCCGCTATCTCGGAGCCATGGCCGATCTGAAGGGGTTTTGCCACGAGCATCTGCGCGATGGTGATTTCGAGATCAGGATTCATCCCCGGACCTGCAATTCCCCTGGAATCACGGACAGCAGCTTCTGGGTTTACGATGCTGTCTGCCAGGTGGAGTTTCCCGGCAGCCGGACGGTCTGCCATGTGGTGTCGCTCAAAGCCGGCAACGGGCAAAGTCCACTATCAGGTTCGTATGAATCTCTGAATACACCTGGCCCGGGCGGTTTCATCAGCCGATATGTCTGGTACGGTATCAGGGACCTGAAAGTGTATACCACCCATCCTGATCCGAAGCATCCGGCATCCGGGCAGGACCCGTTTGCTTACTGGCGGTCACTGCTGCCGGCCGACTGACAGTTGTGAGAAAAAACGTCAACAACTGCAAAGGAAATGTCGCTGCGCATAACTGCAATAAACTGCCGCCTATTTCCCTGAAATCGTCAACCCTGAGAACACCATCCAGGGCAAGAGCCAGCTTCCGGAATTGATGCGTTCCCTGGAGATCGACCTGATGTTCTGGAACATCTTAAGCAGATTTCCGGAAACCATGGTTTCAGTGACCGGGAATTTTATTTTACCGTTCTCGATGTAATAGCAGTTTTTAGCCACACCGGAGAAATCTCCGTTCACGCTGGGCATGCCACCGGAAAACCGCATCAGCAGAAGCCCCCGTTTGACGGATCTCACCATGTCATCGAAACTCGCATCCCCGGGTTTGACAATGTAAAACGGGCTGAAATTAGGGGAGCGCTTATGCCCGGTTTTGTTGGCACCATACAGGGACAGGGAAAAGTTCTTCAACACACCGTCCTCGATCAGGCGGCAGCCCTTCTGCACAAAGCCATCGGAATTGAACCACTCGGTTTCGCAAAAGTGCCTGCTCACTGGCGATGATTCAAGGCTGAAATCCTGCGCAGCCACATTTTGTCCCAGCTTGTCGCGCAACAGGCTGGTTCCTGAGATCATAGACCGGTCGCAGAGATAAGAGTCCATGTAATCATAGATAAAACTTACTAGGCATCCCGGAGACATCAGAATATCCCCGGCGAACTTTCCTTTCAAGTGGCCACAGTTAAGCTGATCCTGCACCTGCCGAAACTGCAATTGCAGCATTCCCTTGTTGATCAGCCGGTCAGACAGGTCGGGCAGCGAACATCCGCAGTAGTTGAAAGAGGATGTTTTGGTATTCTGCTTGGCCAGAAACAGCACGGTAAACCGGTAAACTCCGGTGCAGGATGACAGGTCCACACCGCTTGAGTTGACCAGCCGGTCATTCTGCTGCATATGCTCCATGGTCGCTTCCCGTACCCGGACTAAGGGATAACGCTCCCTGATGTCGGCAAGCAGTTCGGTTAACCGATTGTGCATTTGATCCATGTCCGGTTGTTGCGGGCCTTTTATCAGACTGCGCTTGTTCGGGCAGTGTGCGAAATCATGGGCCGGGTCGGCCGGAGCCGAATCTGCTGACAGCATCACAGCTTCGACCGCCTCTTTAATTGATGAAAAGTCAGTCTTGTTGATTAAATGTGTGCCTTTTTTGCCGCTCCTGATCGCCTGCAGCATGAGAGAACTGTTGACAGTGGTGCGCAGGAGTTTGACAACGCCCTCATCAACATTGAGCTCGGTGGATCTGGATTCAGTCAGCCGGCACTGGCCTTTATCCGCAGTCCGCTTTATCCCTTTCAGTGCTGTTTGCAGTATGCGTTCCCCAGTCATTACCTGCCTCCCACATTGATCCGGCCGCGTACAGCCGGGCCGCCCATGCCGACGATCATCGGCTGTTTTTTGCCGCAGAATCCGCCGCAGCACCAGCTCAGCTCATCGGACACCATGTCCACTGTCTTGAGAAAATCAAAGGCCACGCCGGATACAGTGACATCCTTCAGAGCCCGGCCCAGTTTTCCCTTTTTGATCTCATAGCCCATTGTCACAGCAAACATGAATTCTCCGGTAGCATCAGCCTGACCATTACCGGGCCTGATCAGATAATATCCTTCATCGATCGAGGCGATCATGTCGTCGATTTTGTGATTTCCCGGCAGAATTGCTGTGTTGCGCATACGCACCAGCGCCTCGTCAGAATCCAGAAATGCCCGGGCATTGCCTGTGGCCGGCATTTTGAAGTCCATGGCCGATTCCTTGTTGTGCAAATAGCTTTTCAGAATTCCGTTTTCAATGATCATGGCGTCCTCAGCCACTGTGCCCTCATCGTCGATGCGCACCGGCACCGGGCAGGGCTTGCCGAGCGCGGTATGGGCGAAATCAGCCAGGCTGACGATCGGGCTGGCGACCAGTTGCTGCCAGCAGTCGCCGGCCACGGAACCACTGCGCACCAGATCCGACTCCACTGTGTGGCCAACGGCTTCATGGGCCAGAATTCCGCCGAGTTCCGCGTCCAGGATGCAGGTGTGCACACCTGCCTTGGGATAAACGCCACGGGTCTTCTGTTCCAGGGCCTGGTACTGTTTGCCGATAGCCGGCATCAGAGCATCAGGGGAGGTAAAATGCTGCCCAAAGAAGCCATACCCGCCGTAGAGATCGAACAAAGAAATCGGTTCTTTCTTGTATTCCATGGTCAGATCCACATAGATCATGATTCTGGGCAGCAGGGAATGCAGTTCCGAGCCGCAGGATGTGATGAGCTTTTTTTCCATGGAAATGGAGTAGAGGCTTAAAGATCTGCTCGTCAACTTCGGAAATCGGGCCATGATCATGCGATCGAGCCCGGTCAGGAAGGCTACCAGTTCAGCGATGGTGAAATGTTTCTTCGGTTCTTTTGGAACATCGACAGCCTTTCTTCTGCTGCTGGGAAGATCGGATTTGCCGAGAGATGACTTCCTTCTCAAGTAACCTGCGTTGCTCCCGGCTTCCTTGATCACTGATTTAACAGTTTGTTTATCAATCACGGGATTTGAGGCAAAGCCCCAGGAGCCGTTGATGTAAGTTCTGGCAGACAGGCCGCTTTTCATAGTCCGACTGTTGAACATCAAGCTTCCGTTGACCAGGTTCAGCCTGTGTTCAAGGTTCTCCTGCAGCCTCAATTCAGTGTAATGCTTGAAATCCGGTGCAGAATGTCTCAGATCCAGATCAATCATCGATCCTCCATATTCTGTTTTTCCTTTGTGCCACTTAAGATAGACTTATTCTGCGCATGGTTTCATAATAGCATAAAGACCTGGTGTATCAAAATGGGGAAAATTGCTTTATCATGTTTCTGTTGCTTTTGAATGAGAGTGACCGTAATCAACAGTATCCGGAGTTAAACCATGAAAGTACCGTATTCGCAGTTTCTGCTCTCAGAACAGGACCGACTCGCTGAGATCGTCGACCTGCTTGAAAAGCGCTTTGACTACGCCTCAATTCTCGGGACTGACTCTATAGTCAGGGATTATGAGGTGCGCAAAACACGCTCATCGATTCAGGACTCGCACATGACTGAACGGGGTTTTGTCGTCAGGGTCTGCGATAAAGGCCGGTATGCGGAGTATTCCTTTAACAAACTCCCTGGCGGCAGCCTGGAAGCATTCTATGCCGAAATCACAGAAAGGCTGATATCGGGAGAATCCGATGCCAGGTTCCCATGCTGCGTGTATCCGCTTCCGGAAGAGGAAATCCTTACCTCCACTTATGCCGCTGATGTCGAAATTCTCCCAGGATCGACAGGGGATGACACAATTCTGACAAGGCTCACCAGTATCCGCGATTCCGGTCTGGCGGCAGAGTCTCTCTTAGTAGATTTTGCAGCCACATACACCTATGGTCATATTTCCAAGTGTTTCGTGTCATCAAAGAAAAAGCTGCGGCAATCCTATGTCTGGAGTTGCGGATACATTACACCCACCATCAGAAAGGGCGATGTCACCAAATGGTTCTACCAGTCTTTTTCGGGTCTCAAGGGGCTGGAATTGCTTGACGAAATCATGGGCTCGATCCCGGAAGTCATATCTGTTGTACGCGAGCTTCTGGATTCCACACCCATGATTCCAGGCATGTATGATGTCGTGTGCTCTCCGTCGGTGGCAGGGTTGATCGCCCATGAGGCTTTCGGCCACGGGGTTGAGCTTGACATGTTCGTAAAAAATCGGGCCAAAGCCGCCGATTATCTTGGAAAACCCGTTGCCTCGCCCCTGGTGTCAATGCGCGATGGAGCCGCGACAGCCAAAGAAGTGGCGTCATACTTCTTTGATGATGAGGGAACACTTGCCGGAGACACTCTGGTTATTGACAGGGGTCTGCTCAAATCAGGAATTTCGGATCTGCTTTCAGCCCTCAGCATGGGACTTAAGCCGACCGGGAACGGTCGCAGAGAGTCTTTTGAACGCAAAACTTATTCCCGTATGACCAACACCGTTTTCGGACCCGGAGATTCGAACCCTGAGGACATGATCTCCTCGATTGATCACGGATTCCTGCTTGAGCATTCACTCGGCGGCATGGAAGACCCGAAAAACTGGGGTATTCAGTGTTCATGCATTGTTGCCAGGGAAATCAAGGCCGGCAAACTGACTGGAAAGGTCTTTTCCCCTGCTCTGATCACAGGGTATGTGCCCGACATGCTCAGCTCTATCTCGATGGTCTCAAAAGATGTGGACCTGTCCGGTTCAGGCAGCGGACACTGCGGCAAAGGTTACAAGGAACTGGCCAAGGTCTCTGCCGGCGGTCCATTCATTAAAGCGAAGGTGAGGCTGGGATGATCAACCGTATTGTAAAAATCACAAAAAAATACCAGGGAATTGATTTTGTTCTTAATGCTTACACGGATGAAGCAAAGGAATTTTTTCTGATCCGCGACAGGCTCGACCTGCGCAGGCGTAAATCCGTTGAATTTTACAGTATCACTGTATACAAGGATTTCACGGACAACGGTAAATCCTTTCGAGGAAGCTCCACAGTCCGCCTGCATCCCACTCTGTCAGATGATGAAATCTCCTCGATGATCGAAAGAACCGCATTTGCCGCAGGTTTCGTCAGAAACGAGCCTTATCCACTGCCGCCTTTGCAGCAACATGTAACAAGCCCGCGATCATTTCCAGATACCGGGGCCATTCTTTCCGAACTTTCTGCTGCTGTTTCTGGCCCTGATG
>JAQTRI010000166.1:0-6313 GCA_028711905.1 Candidatus Wallbacteria bacterium
CTTTCTCGATTGATATGCAAATATCGGTCAGAAAGGAGATTTTCTTTTACTGAACATTCAGTTTTGTTTAGGGTAGCCCGGCCCTTTTTTAGGGGGCCTGGCTACCTACGGAGATTTTACAGTAACTCAACCATGCTGTTGAAAACCATCCATCCGCTTCGTTGCATGAAAACTTCGTCACTCCATGTACGATGAGTACACTCCGTTCCTCAGCTTTCCTGCGCCTCGCATCTGGGTGGTTTTGAACAGCATATCTGGAAAGTTAGTGCGTTCCCTGCAATGGTCACCCACGCACTGCCCGGTGTCTGTGCTTGAAAAAAAATTGCCGTGTAATGGTGAAGTGGTCTTTTCATTGCCGTCAAAATGCATAATTTCGTCAATTTCCTTATAATATTTCAAGCATAGACGATACTGCTCTTATGGATAACACAAGGAGCCGTGTTTCTGGCATATCTTGTATTTTAACATTTGGCAAACACCCGGAGGTTGAATGACCAGGTTTGTATTAATGTCAATAATGTGCCTGTTTTCAATTTGCCTTTACGCCGATTCGGTTGCAACAGTAAACAACGCTGATCCGTCCGACAATGACGGGATCTACAAAGCCGGTCAGATCATCAAGATCACATACACTCCGACTGTTCAGTTTCAATGGAAAAATGGATCTTACGAAGTCTGGAATGCGCTGGCCAACGATAAAATCGGTGTCATGCGACCCATCCCCTCCGGCGGGGCACAGTATTTCATCAATGACACCGACCTGTGGGACACGACCGGGTGGAACGCAGGTGCCGTTTCTGCACGCTTCACCTTCAGCACCGGGGAAATCATCGATTACTTCAGCACCCCGGCTTTTGGGGTCATCATCGACAATACAGCGCCTGTAGTCGGGTCGATCAATCCAACGAACGGCACCACCATCAGCGGATCGCAGCTCACCATTACCATCAATTTCACTGAAACCAATCTGATGGACAACAATATTCCTGTTACAGTCACTCTTGGCGGCAACCCTGTTAGTGTCACCTCTTACTCCGGCAATTCCTGGCAGGGCACGATCACACCGGCTGCAGGAGTCCAGACCCTGTCCATCAGCGGAGGCACTGACCGCGCCGGCAATGTCATGACTGCCAACAACAGCAATTCCTATACAGTGGACGCCACACCGCCGACTGTGACAGGCGTCACCACTGTGCCTGCGCAGCCCACAACATTCATCCTTGATCAGAGCGTAACCTTTACCATCACCTTTTCCGAGAACATGGACCAGGCCACAGCCCCGACAGTGACCTACTGCGGCGGAACGGTCAGCGGCAACTTCAGCAATGCCACCACCTGGAGCGGCACGCGCACCATTCCCTCCGGTTACTCGGGCAACCAGGCCCTTTCCATCTCAGGCGCCAAGGACGCCATTGGCAACACCATGGTGGCCGACTCCTCCAACACTTTTGCTGTGGATTCGGTCAAGCCCACGATCTCCGGCATAGTCACCACCCCTTCAGCACCAAAGGGTGCATCCAGCGGCAACCCTTTCACCCTGGGTTACATCACCTTTGAAATCACCTTCTCTGAAACCATGAATACCGGCGTTTCACCAACAATCACACTGGGCGCGGCATCGGTCTCGCAGCTGAGCTATGTCGGCTCCACATGGACCGGCAGGGTGCAGGTGACAGCCGGCTGGGGCGGGCTGGCCCCATATATGCTCTCAGTCAGCGGGGCTAAGGACTCTGCCGGCAACCAGATGGACACCAATACCAGCTACAGTTACTGGATCAACGCATTGCAGGGTGACGCAGACTTTTCCAGCATGGACACCAAAGACTCTGACGATGACAACGACAATGACGAAATGTATCACACCGGCCAACAGATCATTGTCCAACTCAATACCATCAATGACACCATAGGCAAAGCCACCTGCGAAGTCTATAGAACAAATACAAGCTACACTACCGGCGAGCAGGCCATGTCGGTCCAGGGCACAGGCACCAGCAAATACTATTCTTACACCTGGAACACCTCGGGATTGACCCAGAACACGGACCAGAGCGACAAATACAAGGCTACGGTGTATTACGGCAACGGCAAAGAAAGCAGCATCACCCCCATCACCCTGGAATTCACCAAACCCAATGTCACAGGCATCACTGTGTTAGATGCAGGCATGGGGTCAGAGCCCTTCAGCGCTGAAACAGTGAACATATCCATCTCGTTTACCGACCCTGGCAGCACACCCAATGGAATCCATACGGACATGAACAAGAATAAGCCGCTGACTGTCTCCCTGTCCGGGGTCGGCAGTTTCACCGGCGCATGGGACGGCGCTCTGCAAAAATGGGACGGCAGCATTACCATCAACCCGAGCACCTATAGCGGCGTATCCACGCTCTCCATCTCAGGCGCTGAAGACCGGGCAGCCAATACCATCAATACCTGGACCGGCACCCTTAAGTCTACATGCGAGGTAGACACGCACGCACCGTCAGTGACAAGTGCCACATCCAATCCTGCAGCCCCGATCGGAGCCGGTGCCACCACCTTCACAGTCACATTCACTGATTCAGGCGGCACAAACATGAACACAGGCATCCAGCCCACAGTCACCTTTGGCGGCAATGCAGTGACAGGCAACTGGACCAGTGAAACAGCGTGGGTCGGCTCGATCACTGTTCCGTCAGGCTGGACCGGTTCCAAAACCCTGTCTGTCAGCGGAGCCCGCGATCAGGTGGGCTATGTCATGAATCCGAACCCTTACACCAAGGATTTCACCTGTGATGCCGCCACCCCTGAAGTGACCTCCATCACAGTCAACCCGCCTGAGGTCGTTCCCATCGGTAATGCTACCTTTACAGTCGATTTCAGCAAAAACATGGACACAACCAAGGCCATGACCGCCACATTCGGCACTCCGGGAAAAACCGTCAACCTGGCAAACCCGACCTGGGTCTCAGCCACCCAGTGGACAGGAACTGCCAATATCGCATCCACTGAAGTCTGGTATGTTGCGGGTGCCACCCAGAGCGTCACACTTTCCTTAAGCGGAGCCAAGGACCCCTCGAACAATACTATGGCTGCCACAAGCGAGGCTTTTGTGGTGGATGTCACCCGCCCGACCTTCACAGTAACAGCCACAGGCATACCTCCATATCTTATTGATGATAAGGTCACTTTCGAGATAACTTATTCAGAGGTCATGGACACCTCTGAAGCCACATATGCAATAAAATTCGATGGAAAAGCCGTAACCGGGGGCTGGTCTGCCGGCGGTACGAGTTGGTCCGGCTGTGTCACCATCACCACCTTGTTCACAGACGGCACATGCGAGCTGTCGATCGCCAATGCCAAGGATCTGGCAGGCAATGCCACTGCCTCCAATCCCGACACCAGTAAAAAATACAAGGTGGATTCCTCAAGACCTACTGTCACTGATGTTTCGCCTGCGCCAACCGCATGGTTCAACACCCAGGAAACAATTGTTTTCTCCATCACTTTTTCCGAGGCCATGACTACTGAAACCTCCCTGACCCCTGAAGTCAGCTTAGTCAAAGTAGGGGCTCCGGCTACGCTGCAGTATCTGACTTTCGGCGGCTGGAACACGGGAAAAACAGTGTGGACAGGCAGTGTGCAGATCTCAGGCACAATTTTCCCTGTTACCGACACTTCGCTCTCACTTGAGGTCAAGCTCGGGCATGACAAGGCCGGAAACACAATGGAAGCCTACAGCACTAAAACCTATTACACAGATTACACTCCCCCTGTCATGACCGTCTGGGTGGATGACGAATACCCGATTTACCGCGATGGCAGCACCATGAATCTGGCAGCTTCCAGCGAGGTGGACCTTGTATCAGTTGAGGTCAATGTCACAACTGTTGACGACAAACAGCTGACTTATGTCGCGCTGACAGAAGACACTGCCGACAATTTTTCCGGCACTCACCAGATCCATTCCAACAACGGCCGTGCTGACGGCGCATACCTGCTCGGGTTTTACGGATATGATTCAGCTGAAAACACTGTTCTGGAATCCCTTGAGGTCTGGCTGGACAACACTTCTCCGGAAGTACGCTTGGACGGAGGCCTGTCCATTACCTTTGAAACCTGCGTCATCAGCGCTGGAAGCGCAATCTGCCTGTCCACTGAAACTCAGGTGACTGTCTATTTCTACGACTCCTCAGAAATCTGGGACTTCGGCATGGACCTGACAGCCATTCCATCAGTCACACTCGGCGCGACTCCCGCAACCCTCGTTTCCTATGTGACCGAGGAAATCGGCGGCCTGATTTACGGGGTGTATACAGGGACACTCACGATCTCTTCTTCGCTTGACGGAACAAAGACCTTAACCATAGCAGACGCCAAAGACTTAGCCGGCAACATCATGAAAACCAACACCAGCAAAACCGTGGAGGTCCAGACAGGCAAGCCCCTGATATCAACCCTCAAGGTTTACAACAACGGCCGTCTCCTTAATAACAGCGGCGATTACATCGGCATCGGATGGCTCAGCTGCGAGGTGATGTTTGACGACACAATGGAAACCCGCATCCCGCCGAAAATCGTTATCAGCGATTCTGAGGGAGCTACTCTGGAGCTGGACACCACAGGTTATTCGTTCAAGAAAACCACCCGCACAAACGACACCTTTGTCTGCCCGAATAATCCGGTCACAGAGGAAACCACCCTGCTGACCGACGGGTATCTCACAGTGGAGATCACCGAGGCCCTGAACTTGTCCTGGAACAAGATGGACCCCATGACTTACAAGAATTTCCAGCTCGACACTGTCAGGCCGAGCTTAGAGACTGTAGCATGGGCGCCTTCCACCAAGCTCCTGACCCTTTCATTCAGCGAAAACATCCGTTCCTCGGCAGCGACTAATGTCAATCCCAACATCATTATGTACAAGGGATCTGCGACTGGCGACAACCTGCTCAAAGCCCCTGGTACCAATTACTTTACCAGTTACACCATCAGCGGCAGCACCATGACCATCACCCTGAATTCAGCCCTTACTGACGCCACTTACGAAATCATCGTCGGTTCAACTGAAACCACCTGCGTTAAAGACTTAGCTTATAACATCGTGTCCACCAGTGAGGTCGGTGTAATCCGCTATGACCGCAAAGTGCTGGATTTCAGCGCTCCCTTAGTTTCCAACCTCAAGGTACGAGATCTGAAGAACAACCAGTATATTGATTCAGTCAACTGGTTCCTGAAATATCACCCGTCCGACCCGGGAAGCCGCAGGCACTCCAATGCCGAGAGCGTTGAGATCACCTTTGATATTTACGAACCTGACGGCCTGACCACCAGTTCAGTCACGCTTTACTGGGACAGCGAGTTTGATTCCCCTAATTTCAAGACAGCCTCTTCCATGTCGTTCTCACAGAGTGGCGGCACTTATTCGGTCTCTGTGCGCGCCAACCTGACTGAACTGTGCCCCAATATCGGCAGGCCCGGCACAGTGTCTTTCTGGCTCTCCGCCTATGACACGAAGATGAATTTCATCGGCAACGGCAACAGTTCGACCAGTCCTGCGGGAACCGTGAAAGCCTCGTGGCTCGCGCCGGCCAAGAATGTCAAGGCTGAAGTCAACCCTCGTGTGCAGTATCCGGGCCGTACCACCAATCTGACTGTCAGCATTGCTCCTGAGATGACCACCCAGGAATGCGGCATAGAAAAGATCGTTATCAGCAATCTGCCGAACACTCCCGGTACAGTCGGGCTTTCATATCACACCAAGTCAGGCGGACAAGTGGATTTCAGCAGCAGCGATTTTTCTGTCACAAAAACCGCGAGCACCCTGACACTCAACTTCACAAGCAACAACCTGGACATTACGGACAATGTCAAAACCATCGAGGTTTTCTGCGACATTGACGCCAAATCAGCGGCAGACCCTCCCGCAGGTGTTACTCTGGAAGTAATGGTGGCCAACAACTCCACTGCCACATATCCGCCGACAGTCAACAATGCCAGCAAGGAAGTCACAGCCACTGCATACGAGTGCGATGGGATCGACAATTCCGGCGAACCGACCTATGTCAGAAGTGAACTCAATGTGCAGACCCGCAAGCCGGCTGAAACAGTCATCGCTGAAATCGTGCCCTATCTCGTTTCCCCTGGAAAATCCGATCTGGCCATGAAATACTTCATCCGGCCGACCCTTACTCAGGCTGTAAATGCCTGGATCAACCGCGTTATGGTCGATCTTGACGGCATCACACTTCAATCAGTGGACTCTGTGTATGTCGGAGGAGTAATCCGTCCTGATATCACGACCGTCTGGAGTATCGGCGGGGATACG
>JAQTRI010000166.1:6323-7461 GCA_028711905.1 Candidatus Wallbacteria bacterium
AAATTCCCGACAATCAACATGCTGGACCAGTCTAAAACCATGGAGATCCGATTCACCGCGACATCAGGGGCTGAAAGCTTAGCCGGCAAGCTTCAGAGCTCATACATTGACATGGTCACGCCCGGACTTTCATACCCGCAGGTCAGCATGCAGTGCACTGACGGCAATGCTGACGGCAATGCAGTCAACGGGAACATTCAGACCCTGTATATCACCGATGCTTCTGCCGGCGGCAGCCTTGAGGTTTCACCCATATACACCACACCCGATCCTTCCAGGGTCAGTCTCTACACATTTACGGCCACGGAAACCCCGCTCATGCCGCCAGGAAGCCCTGGGGTAGACACATTCAGACTGGCCTTCACCAAACCGAATTTCGCCATGTATTCAGTGCAGAGCGTCAAAGTCGGTGGCAGCACTGCTTCCTACACCCTGAATTCAGCTTATCCTCTCGGCACATCTCCGACACTGGAGATCAAGCTCTCAAGCCCTCTGACAGTGAGCTTTACCCCGGTTGAAGTCGTTTTTCGCACCCGCTCGACCACAACAGAGGTAACTGCCCGCTTAGTTTGCGATCTGGCCAATTCACAGAATCTGGATTATGAATCCGCCGGTTCCTTAGAGGTCAAATCCGGCTATCCGATTCTGGCGGGAGCAGCCGGCTCTGCAGATACCACACTGGAAGTGATGGCCAACGCAACAGCAACAGGCAAGCATAATGTCCCGACTGACAGCGATGTGCAGTTGCGCTATTCCTCCACTCTTAAACTCACAGCGCTCAATGTCGGAGTGAACAAGCTCCGAATCCAGTATCCGAGCACTTCATTCTCTTACCTTTCCGTTGATTCGGTCTGGTTTGGAGCCGCTCAGGCAACCGTATCCAGCGCAACAGCCTCAGGCGGCACAATCGAAATACTGCTGGCTGAACTTTACAACTTCCAGGTCACGGCTGAGACCAAAATCAAGGTCTATTTCAGCGGGCACACCACCACCACAGTGGATCAGTCCCTGTATTTCGGCCTGTTCGCCGACCACAGTATCGCAAGCAAGCCGATCCAGTGTCAGGGGGCTCTCACCTGGCAGAAGCTGACCACCAAGCGCCTGCTCACTTCTGCTTCTTTGAAGGTCAGCCCGAACA
>JAQTRI010000167.1 GCA_028711905.1 Candidatus Wallbacteria bacterium
CCATCGCCTTCAATTGCTTCAGTACTGGTCAGCGCCGGTGGTTCCGGCGAAGCTGCGGAAGCAGTCAGCACGATCTGCCGTCATCTTTCGGAAAAGAAACCTGAGTGGGAAATCCACGCTGTGTTGCCTGATGGCCACAGAATACCGGCCGGAGTTATCAGGCACAGTTTCGGGACCGGGTTTCCTGAACTGCTGGCACAATGCGAATTGTTCATAACAGCCGCAGGTTTAAGCATGTACGAAGCCATGTATCTGGGTAAACCCCTGATCGCTTTTGCACTGGTTGATCATCAGCACCGCAACATCAATCATGCGTTAGCTTCCGGCTCAATCCTCAAGGTGCTTGACCGCATCGCTGACATAGAACAGTTCATCTCTATGCTTGCGTGGTTCGAAAGCCCGGATAAAGTCTCATCAATGGTCAGAACCAATCGCCAAACCATTGACGGCTATGGTTTGAAACGCGTCTGCAACAGGCTTGCAGATTTTTTCGCATGAGGTCACTGGTCAAGGTCACTGGTCGTTAATTAAATATATTGACATGTCGTTTTGTGTTCTTTAGTCTATGATGCTCACCTGAACTGTATTAAGTATTTTAGAATCAATACAACAAAGGTGGGAGGAAAAATGAAAGGCACAATCGCATCCCTGCTCCTGACAGTCACACTGACATGCTCCCTGTACGCTGACATGGTGGTCAGCTCAGATAAGATATCCGAGCGCAAGAAGATGGCTGTTGAGATCATCAGTTCAGACGAAGGTCTGCTCGAAGAGTACACAGACCGGCTGAATGATGATGAACTGGCATATTTCTACCGGCTGGGTTTCAAGATGGCAGAACAGGTCGCAGAAGAAACCAAAAGCATTACAGATGATTCAGAGGCTTTCGAGTATATCTCGCGCAGGATCGAAGTCCGCAATGGCGTCAAAACCCAGCTGAAAAACAAGGTAGAGTCCTACTTAGCCGGCTTTTACCAGCTGAATGAAGATGACATCAAAAACGATCCTCTGACCAAATACCATGTCAGCCGTGCTCTCAATTCGCTGCGCAGCATCAAACTCCAGCGCGCCATGACCTCGATCAACTGATCACAGCACATTCGACTGATTGCTGAATCCAGACCCGCACAAACGGGTCTTTTTTGTTATTGCCCGCATGAGCTTTTGTCTGTTACAATAAGCAAAACAATACCGGAGGTTCCATGGGCGGCATTTATAAGGCTTACGATGTCAGAGGCGTGTACAACAAGGACTGGAACAAGGAAGACGCTTACAAGATCGGTTTCTTCCTGCCCGGCCTGCTGAAGGCCGGAAAAATCGCGGTCGGCCGTGATGTGAGAAAGAGTTCAGATGAGGTGTTCGAAAACCTGACGCGCGGTATGACTGATGCGGGTTGCGATGTTTACGACATCGGGCTGGCAGAAACCCCCATGGTTTATTTTTCGACTGTTAAATACGATATGGACGGCAGCGTCAGCATTACTGCCTCGCATAACCCACCCGAATATAACGGACTCAAGGTTTCTAAAAAATTGGCTGTTCCTGTTGGCTATGACAATGGTCTTGACCAGCTGGAAAAAATGGTGAAAACCGGTTCTATTAAACCTGCTGCAAAACGGGGATCGGTTAAAAAACTCGATATCCGCAATGACTATATCACGCACCTGAAATCATTCGCCCAGAACATCAAACCCCTGAAGGTGGTGATTGACACAGCCAACGGCATGGGGGGATTGGTCATTCCGCATCTTCTTGAAGAACTTGGTTTCAATGTGGTCAAACTTTTTGCCGAACTGGACGGCACCTTTCCCAATCACCTGCCTGATCCCCTGAAAGAGGAAAACCTCGTTGTACTCAAGCAGACAGTGATCAAGGAAAAGGCCGACCTGGGCATAGCCATTGACGGCGATGCCGACAGAGTCATGTTTATCGACGAAAACGGCCAGTATATCAGTGCTGATCTGATCATCCCCCTGATGGGACTGCTCCTTTTGAAAAAAGGAAAAGGCCATGTGCTTTACGATGTCCGTTCATCCCGTTCTGTCGCGGAAGAAGTAGCTAAACTGGGCGGCAAACCGTATATGTGGAAAGTCGGGCACGCATACATGAAGCTCAAGTTGAGAGAACTGGACGGGCTCTATGGCGGCGAACTGGCCGGCCACTATTATTTCAGAGACAATTTTTACACCGACAGCGCAGCAGTGGCCCTTATGTGCGTGCTTTCAACGCTTTCGCAGGACAATAGAAAAATCTCGCAGATTATCAGTTCAATTCGCAAGTATCATTTCAGCGGGGAGATCAATTACAAAGTCAATAACAAAGACGAAATCATCAACAAGCTTAAAGCGAAATACTCGGACGGCACCATCATCGACATTGACGGCGTCAGGGTTGAATTTCCTGATTACTGGTTCTGTGTCAGGGGGTCGAATACTGAGCCTCTGCTCAGACTCGTGGTTGAAGCTAAAACTAAGGAACTGATGGACAAAAAAGTCAAAGAACTGGCTGAAATTATCGGAGCCGGAGAAGCTGCCGCAGGGCACTGATCGGACATCCGCGATACAGATCTATCGGATAAGGGCACATATAATGTGCCCTTATTTTTTTTTAAGCGCTTTCGAAATGAGCGACTGCATCGTCTTCATTGTCAAACAATGTGATCACCTGGTTCAGATGCGTAATCTCCAGCAGGTTGGCGACAAAACTCGATGCATTTGTAATACACAGGTCACCACCTGAACGATGCAGCTCGCTGCAGAATTTGGCAATCACTCCAAGCAGAATACTGTTGATGTAATTGACGCCAGCAAGGTTCAGCACCACCACACCACCCTTGTCAACAGACAGGGAAGAAAGACACTGCTGAAGCTCTTTTTCCTTTTGGATCAATTCGCCTGAAATGCGCAGAATGATAATTTTCCCGTTGATGTTTTTTTCGATGTTCATTCCTGCCTCTTTTTCGTCAGAATCATGTCAACAGACTGAGGGTTCGGTTCAATCGGTTCAGGTAATGCTACCCCTGACAAGGCTGACTGCACATCCTTTAGACCATTCCCGGTAATGAGAAGCACTACTTTTTCACGGCCCGACAGCACACCTGACTGTTTATCCCTGATAAAGCCGGCAGCTGCAGCTGCGGCGGCTGGTTCTGCAAAAACTCCGCAACAGGCGGCCAGCTGTTTCTGGGCATTGAGAATCTCTGAATCTGAAACCGAAATAAAAGATCCATGGCCGGATTGAGCGATACGGATCGCCTGGGAAAACACCCTCGGCAGATCCACAGAAATGGAATCCGCAATTGTGGAAGCTTTCACGGTCTGCATCGCGAAACCGTTTTCAACGGCCCTGCAGTATGCTGCAGATCCGTCCGCCTGTACCCCGACGATGAACGGGAATTCCTGGCACACACCAAGCGCAACCAGATCCTGGAATCCTTTATAAATGCCGGCTATGATACAGCCGTCTCCGACCGGAACATAAACCCGGTCAGGAACGCCGCATTTTTCATAAATCTCGAAAGCCGCTGTTTTCTTTCCCTCAAGAAGTACCGGATTGTATCCTGTACTGCGGTTGTACCAGCCCTGTTTCCGCGCCACCACCTGGCACAGGTCATAGGCGTTGTCGTATGTGCCGCGGATACGGAACACAGTCGCTCCAAAGGTAATGATCTGGGTCAGCTTGGCTATCGGGGCTTTCTCCGGGACGAAAATGCGTGTGGAAAGCCCGAATGCGGCGTTGATCCCAGCCATGGATGACCCGGCATTGCCTGTCGAAGCGCAGGTAACAACCGACTCCCCCAGTTCGCGGGCTTTGAGACTGGCAATCACAGACGCCCGGTCCTTGAATGAAGCAGTTGGTTCCCTTGTGTCGTCAAGCAAAGACACACTGCTTTGTCCGAACTGCTTTTCCCAGGTCCTGAGCCTGATCAGCGGGGCATTGCCGACTGAAACCGGCATGTCGGCATCATTGTATTCACTGTCAAGCGGAAGCAGCCGGCAATAACGGGCGGGGGCTGAGAAATTCCCCTTCATGCACCAGCCAAGTTCCTTCACTTTCCGGTAATCGTATTGAATATCCAAAAGCCCCTGATCTCCACATTGCGGACAGGTATAAGCCAGAGGTCCTTTGACAGTTACGCCGCACAATGAACAGGAATACTGATATCCGTTCACAGAAGGCTCCTGACGGCTTCCTTTTCCATGGAAAATATCCTGATTACTTCATTGATGTGTGTAACACGGAACATTTTCAGAACAAAGGGAGTAAGGCAGCAGGCGCACAGTCTGCCACGGCGACGGATCACATCATTGTAAAACTTGGCGATTATTCCCAGGACAGCACTGTTGGCATATGAAAGACCGCCAAGGTTAAGAACCACCCGGCTGGGACTTTCAGCGGAAATACCATCGAGCCAGGCCAAAAGTCGATCTTCCTCGTGTCTTTCCACATCACCGTGCATTTCGATGATGATGACACCAGCCTCTTCCCTTTTTTCCAGTTTCATGTTTCACGCACCTGTTTTATTTAAATCATCACGCGGAAGAGTTAGACTCAATCCGGTTTTTGGTATATTTTACAGGTTTCTCACCGTAAAGGTCAATTATTCTTCTAAAACCTGATCCGGAATACTTTCCTTTCAATTTGCACCTTAGCGGAAACTATTCTGAGCAGTATTCTTTTCAGTGACAATGGCAGAGGCCAAAACAATCCTCTGAATAAAATCCGGGCTAAACGGTCCTTTTTTTCTGCAATTGATATCATTAATTCCAGCAGCCTGACATAATTAACAAAATAAAATCTCAGATGCCTTTCGACATGCTTCCTGCGGAACACTGTCCCCTCAAAATAGGTCGGGTATGAAAGAGGCGCCCTCAATCCGCTGAAACGGTCGTAAACCGCTGTTTTTCTGTATGGATAAAGGTACGAAACCTGGACCATAGCTGGAGCTGCATGAGTGTTAAGCAGAAGCGAATCGTAAATGTCTCCGGCAGTACCGCCGGGAATGCCCAGCATGTTGAATGTCGCCAGCCTGATCCCCAGATCTCGCAGAATCCTTGTTCTTTCGCATACGCTCTTCGCGAAATCCTCCCCTCCGGATTTACCCGTCCGATCAAGACCGCCATGCTCTATTCCAACAAAAACCTCTCGCAGGGGTAATTCTGCAAGCAGTTGCGCGCTGTCTTTATTGATCATGTCGAGCGAAAGAAGGACAGACAGAGGCAGATTAACCTGTCTGTAAAGTTTGACAAAGCGTTCCAGCCATTGCAGGTTCGGAAAAAAAACATCGTTCTGGAACTGGATATACTCCAGATCTTTATAAATGACTGCCACTGACTGCAGTTCATCACAGACATGCTCAGGGGAACGAAAACGATAATGCCCGGGACCGTAAAGGGATTGCCATGCGCTGTTGCAGCAGAAATCACAGGAATGAGGGCATCCCCGGGCTGCCAGTATGGGAAAACGATGAAAGATTCTGTAATCGTCACTCTCCATAAAATGCGCTGTCTCCAAATCGGCAAAGGGCAGGTCATCCAGGTCAGAGACGAGTTCCGCCGGTAATGCCGGGGTGATGGAAGTCCCCTGTTTTCTCCAGACGCCGGGAATGCCGGCCGGGGACTTTCCCGACTCGATAGTGCTCAGCAATTCAGTCAGGGGCTTCTCCCCCTCGCCACAGACAACAAAATCAGCACCTGAATCCAGCAGGGCATCTTCAGGATCAATGGTGCAGTGGATACCACCGAAAACCAGAGGCACACCAGGCGCGAGTGAACGCAGTTTCCCTACCATGTTCCTGACGCTTCCGGACTGATGCGATAAAGCGGAAATGCCTATCAGGTCAGGTTTTTCTCGCTTGACTGAAGCGGAAAGCTCCATCATCGTAAATGTTTTCACGCCGCCCTTGATACTGACTGAATGACCCTGCTTTTTTATTACCCCTGCGAGCACCCCCAGACTGTAATAAAACCTGCCACCCCAGATCGACCGGTTCCCTGTTCCCAGATATCCCCTTTCAGGATAGAAAAATGCGATTTTCATGATACAAAGTATATCATGTTTTAAATTTGTTCCATGCGTGTTATAATTTTGATTATGCTTGGGAAATATCCGAAAACCAAGATACTTGCTACACTCGGGCCTGCCTGCAATACTGTAAAGGCCATCGGTGAACTGATCAAAGCCGGTGTTTCCGGTTTCAGGCTTAATTTTTCACATGGAGATCACACTGGCATGGGTGAAATTTACCGCTTTCTTAAGAAAGCTGAAATTGCCTCAGGCCGTAAAGTCTTCATTGTTCAAGATCTGTGCGGCCCCAAAATGCGCTTAGGCAAGCTCGCAGGTCCTCAGAAGCTGGAAAAGGGTCGGAAGTTTTCCTTTGTCAACTCTGAAATGCAGACCTCGGAAGACATGCTTCCTCTCCCGATCAATGAAATATATCCGCTGATCAGAAAGGGCGAGAGATTCTTCATCAACGATGGTCTGGTGGAAATGCGCGTCTTGTCTACCACCGGAGTTGATTCTTTCACCGCCCTTGTTGTTAAAGATGGAATTGTCTCATCCGGCAAAGGCGTGAATTTCCCGAAGCAGAACTTCAATTTTCCTGCATACACTGAAAAAGACTTGCACGATCTGCGCTTTAACCTGCAATATCCGGTTGACTTTGTGGCCCTTTCATTTGTAAGGACTGCTGCCGACATTACCGGCCTCAAAAGGGTGATGTCGCGAATGGGACTTGATATTCCTGTCATCGCCAAGATTGAAAAGTCCGCGGCCCTGAAAAATCTGAAAAGCATCCTCGAATGCTGTGATGCGATCATGATCGCCCGCGGCGATCTGGCGGTCGAAGCCGGTTTCGCCGGCATCGGAGTAATGCAGAAAAATATTCTGTCACAATCCATAGACGCGGGAAAACCTGTAATAGTCGCCACCCAGATGCTTGAAACCATGACCACTTCATCAGTCCCCACACGGGCAGAGATCACGGATATCACCAATGCGGTTATTGATGGCGCTGATGTTCTGATGCTGTCCGGGGAAACAGCTACAGGCGATAATCCACAGCTGGTTGTCCGCACCATGAGCGAAGTCATCCGTAAAGCTGAACAGTTCTCTCCTTCTGTTCCCGGTGCAGCCTTTTCCATATCCGGAATCTGTGATGTCACTTCCAGTATGGCTGTCCAGGCCGCAGCCCTCATGAATGCCCCTGCCATCGTAACACCAACCATGTCCGGCGCGACAACCAGAAAGATCGCGTCCTTAAGACCTGATTCACTTATCATTGCCATGACTACGAATGAATCCCAGGCCCGCCGCCTTCTGATTCACCGGGGCGTTTGCAGCGAAACCATCGGGCTGTATAAAAGCACTGATGAAATGATCAGGCTGGTGGAAAAATCCATCATCAGGAACAAACTTCTACCCAGAGGGATCAATTATGTCCTGACAGGGGG
>JAQTRI010000168.1 GCA_028711905.1 Candidatus Wallbacteria bacterium
CTTTCCGCCCGATCATCCGGTGCTTTTGAAGCTCTATAACCCTTTGAACAGGCTTGTAATGGAAACGGTTTCCAGGTCGGCTGTCGATGGTTTTTACAGCTTTGAAATCAGGACCGCTGAATCTGACCCTACAGGCAGCTGGTATGTGTCGTTGCAGGCGGGTAATTCCTGGTTCAGTCATAACCTGCGAATCGAAACTGTGGCTCCACAGAAGATCAAAGTCAGGCTGTTGCCGGAGAGGGAGCGCTTCTCACCCGGGGACGATGCTGGAGTTCTGCTGCATTCCGATTACCTGTTCGGTGCCCCGGGTGCGGGACTGAAATCCCTGATGTCATTCCGGGTCGAGCCGCAGGTGAAAACATTTGCCCGTTTCCAGGGTTTCGTTTTTAACAATGAAGCGCTGGAAATCAATCCCTTATCCAGCCCGGAAATGGAAAAAGATCTTGATGCACAGGGCAATGCATCTTTTAAATGGAAAATCCCTTTAATGGGAAGTGTCCCCTCCGGCCTGGTTCTGAAGATCGATTCCCGTGTGCTGGAAAAGGGTGGACGCCCGGTTCTTCAGCAGGTATCTGTTCCTCTGGACCACTACGGTCGTTTTGTGGGCATCAAAGCGTCTGACTCCGATTATCCCCAGACTGGAAAGCCTTTATCTTTTCAGGTGGTTCTGGTAGACAGAGAAGGAGAACCTGTGGCAGGGGTCAAGCTTCGCTATCGGATGCTGCTTAACAGGGAATACTGGTGGTGGGATTACAAGGATGAAACGGATTTCCGACGGCATTTCCGCACTTCTTTCGAGACAA
The DNA here is from genome assembly GCA_028711905.1 of Candidatus Wallbacteria bacterium. Lineage (GTDB taxonomy): Bacteria > Muiribacteriota > JAQTZZ01 > JAQTZZ01 > JAQTZZ01 > JAQTRI01. Next base: position 804 of record JAQTRI010000168.1, read on the forward strand.
GACAGCTTGAAGCCGGGGAACTGATATCAGCCCTGGAACCGGTGAAACTGGAATATACACCGATGGAAGAAGGTGAGCTTCTGCTGGAAGTGATTGACGGAGACGAAGGGCACACAGCCGGGTACTTTATTCGCGCATATGCCTGGGGATCGGAGCAGTCAGGCCGTGATGCTCATGTTCTATCAATACATACAGACAAGAACTCGTATGCTCCCGGAGAAACAGCCATCCTGACTTTCAAATCCCCAAATCAGGGGCACGCACTTGTTTCTGTTGAAAAAGGTGGCCGCTGTATATTGTCCCGCTGGGAACATCTTGATGGGAGCGGTGAGATCCGTATTGAAACGACTAAGGAAATGCTTCCCAACGCTTATGTCTTTGTCACGCTGATTCAGCCTTACGGCACAGTTGCCAATGATCGCCCGCTGCGCATGTACGGTATTGCGCCTCTGATGGTAAGGGAGGCGGAAACCGGGTTGAAGTGCTTTATAGATATGCCGGATCAGTTGCGGCCTGGTGAAAAATTCACAGTCAGATTCAGAACAGAAGAAAAGAAAAAGGTCCAGTTTACATTAGCCATAGTGGACGAAGGATTACTGGAACTGACAGGCTTTAAAACGCCATCCCCCTGGGATTTTTTCTATCAGAAACAGGGTTTGTCGGTAGCCAGTTTCGACACTTTTTCCGATATTCTCGGGCTCAGCCCTTCCAGTGTGCAGCGCAGGTTTTCTCTTGGCGGGGATGGGGTTGAGGAGGAAAGCCGGAAAATGCTTTCTACGGTAAAGGCTGTCCGTTTCAAACCTGTGGCATTTTTCAAGGGACCTCATGAAACGGATGCGTCCGGCATGGCTGAGATGAGCTTTTTCATGCCGAACTATGCAGGATCAGTGCGGGCCATGGCTGTTGCTGCTGACGGTCGGCGTTATGGCTGCGCCCAGAAAAGTGTGCCTGTCAGATCGTCTGTAGTGATTGTTCCTGCGCTGCCGCGCCTGCTTGGTCCGGAAGACATGGTTCGTTTTCCTGTGACCGTGTTTGCGGGCGAGTCCGGTATCGGTACAGTTGAAGTGCAGGTGAAAGCCGATGGTCCTGTTGTCGTTGAAGGTGATGATTCCCGGCAGATTCATTTTTCGGCAAAAGGTGAACAGGATGTTTTTTTTGTGCTGCGCGCCAGAGCTGAAACCGGAGTAGCCGGTATTACAGTTACTGCAAAATCCTCTTCAGAGTCGGCACTGGAAACAACAGAACTGTCTGTCAGGGCTGTTAATCCTTTCCTTTACTCAGCTGAGGTGTTCTATCTGGAACCAGGGCAGACGGTCAGGATGAAAAAGCCTTCTCAGGGGATCGCTGGAACAGAGAAGATTTCACTGTTTATGACCCGGCGCGCCCGGATCGATGTCAATCACCGGCTGAAGTGGCTCATGCGTTACCCATATGGATGCCTGGAACAGACGATATCCAGTGTTTTCCCACAGCTTTATTTTGCTGAGATCCTGAAGAATGGAGCCCGCTATGCAGAGGATGCTGACAGGAACATCAATATCGCCATATCCCGTATGCGCCGATTTCAGACCTATTCCGGAGCTTTCGCGCTTTGGCCCGGGGAAGAGCTGCCTGATCAGTGGATTTCCTGCTACGCAGGGCATTTCCTTCTGGAAGCGTCGCGCAAGGGATACCATGTACCCAAAGAAATGCTGGCCGGCTGTTTGAATTTCTTAAAGGAGCAAAGCCGTCTTTCAGATGGAACTCTTTCTGAGCGATGTTACAGGCTGTATCTGCTGGCCCTGTCCGGCGAACCGGCGACCGGACCCATGAACCTGATTCGAGAAAGCTCACTCAATGCACTTGACAATACTTCCCGCTGGCTTCTGTCGGCTGCTTATTTATTGTCCGGAAAAGAGGACATAGCCAGAGAAATCGCCGGGAAAGCCGGGCTGGAAACCAATGAATACAGCAAAGCTGCCGGCACATACGGATCATGGCTTCGCGACAAAGCAATCATTCTGGAAATGCTTACATGTTTCAAAGATCTGGAACGGGGTATGCCGTTATTCCGTGAAATCGGGGAAAGAATCTCGGATCGCAGTTGCTGGTATTCTACTCAGACGACAGCTTTCGCCATGCTGGCCATGGGCAAGTTTCTGGCTGTCCTGCCCCCGGAGCGCGGTGAAATCCGCAGCGAAGTTAACATTGCCGGCACGAAAGAAGTAATTTTTACTACAGCGGAAACATGGACTATGGACCTCACTGAAACAATCGGAGACTCTGAAATCGCTCTGACCAACACAGGCTCAGGCGGTCTTTACGGCGTTCTGGACTGGGAAGGAATTCCTCTTCTGGATCAACTCGCTGATGAAGCTTCAGGAATGAAGCTTACTGCTGAATTCTTAGATGAAGACGGGGCTGCGATCAATCCGGCTTCCCTTAAGCAGGGGGCTGTTTTCTGGGCGCATTACCGTTTAGTAACCGAAGGGGTGCGTTCAGCCCAGAATCTGGCTCTGATACAGATTTTTCCTGCAGGATGGGAAATCGAGAATGTCAGGCTTACTGGTGAGGGAGTCCCGTTGTGGGCTAAAGATATGCGCCTGAATCAGGAGAGGTTCGCTGATTTTCGCGATGACCGCGCCATGTGGTTTTTCGATTATCCGGAAGGGCAGGGATACTGTGACTTCCTGGTCAAGCTCAATGCTGTTTCCAGCGGAGAATATACATTGCCGGCTGCAGTGGCAGAGGGAATGTATGACCGCGGGTTCAGGGCTGTAGTGCCCGGCAGGCGGGTTGTGGTGCTGAACCCGTAGAAAATGAGATGTAGAGGGGCGAATAATTATTCGCCCCTATTGTGAGATTCGCAGAACACTGAAGGCCACCTTTTTTTCATGGCCTTCCTGATCGATGATCTGCAGGACATGTTCCCCGGTGTGGAGATCCAGGGCAAAGGAATGACGCTGCCCGGTTTCGCCGATGTATTTTTCGTCTATATACCAGAAGAGCCTGCTGTTATTAGAGCTATGGGCGGCACGAGCTGTTACTTTCTGGAACGAGCCGTCTGTTTCGCGCGGCACGATGATGCTGGAGTTATTCTCCGGATAAATGATGCTGACCGGGTTTTGTGCACTGACACTGGGGCATCCGGCGCGATGAGGGGGTTGTGTCCGGCTCAAATTTCTCCTGTCTGACAGATACTGCATTATTTCAGGGGGATAAGCCAGGATTGTCTGCCTGACTGTGTCTTTACGGTTCCAGCAGAGAGAGCATACTGTTTCCTTGAGGTCGCTGCTTAAGTAAACTTCCTTGTGCCAGGGACATTTTGGAAGGGCTGGGGCTTCTGAAGGTTTTTCCGCTGTCAGTGTTTCGGAACAGTGTTCTCCAGCAGGGAATCCTGTTTCTGCGCAGAGTGCGACTGGAACCAATCGGTTTTCAGGTCGTTTGAACCATTTGAGTTCCGGACTTTTATCGAGCATACCGAAAAGTGCGAACAGCAATGCACCGGCTGCTTTTCCGCCAGTCAGGGCCGGGTTGCCTTCACCCGTGAAATTTCCGGCCCAGACTGCGATGGTCCACTGAGGAGTCACTCCAACAGCCCATCCGTCACGGTGGCCGAAACTGGTGCCTGTTTTCCAGGCCATAGGGAACTGGCCTGAAAAACGGGTCCAATAGAATTCAACCCCAGGGCGCTTGAGTTCATTAAGCATATTCAGAGTCAGATACCAGGACCCTTCAGAGATCAGTTTGTTTGAATGAACGGTGCGGTTGCAGTCCAGAAAGCTGAGTCTGGAGAAGTTCCCGGAATCACCAAGGCCACGATAGAGCATCGCCAGGTCCCAGAGAGTCACTTCAGCTCCGCCCAGAATCAGAGGCAGACCGTATTCCTCAGCTTCACGGAAAAGCGAACTGACCCCGGCGGATTTGAGAAAATCATAAAACTCGGGAAGTCCCAGCTGGCGCAGAAGAAAAACCGCAGGTACATTTAGCGACTGTTGCAGAGCTTCTGAGGAGCGCACTATCCCCTTATAGGAACGGTCGGAATTGGCAGGGGAAAAGGAACCATAAAACGCCGGAATGTCCGGGATCATGGACTGGGGCAGGATCAGGCCGGCATCCATGGCTTTCGCGTAAAGGAATGGCTTGAGTATGGATCCTGAAGAGCGCCGGGCTGTCACACCATCGATCATTCCCTGATTGTTACGGTCGAAATAGTCCTGAGAACCCACATAAGCCAGCACCTGTCCGGTGCGGGTATCCGCGATCAAGGCCGCGGCATTCCTGATTCCTGATTTGCTGATGAACTCACTGTGCCTTTTGACAGTCACTTCGGCCTGCTCCTGAATCCTGAGGCTGACAGTGGTTGAGAATATTCCGCCGTGGTGTGCGAATTTTCTGATGCGTTCCGCCAGATGATGGGCGCAGGAAGAAAAAGTCAGGCAGCGGTCAGGAACGGGCTCCTTAAGAGCAAGATTGAGTGTATCACTGTCAAATAAGCCTGACTGCCGGAGGCGTTTCAGGAGGCGGTCCCTTTTGATCCGCAGCGCATTGCTGTCAGAGCCCGGATGGATCAAACGCGGGCTGTTGGGCAGAACAGCTAAAGTGGCTGCTTCAGCCCAGGTCAGGCGCGATGGTTCTTTGCCGAAGTACTTCAGGCCGGCGGTTCTGTATCCTACAATATTGCCCCCGTATGGGGCATTGTTCAGGTAAGCTGAAAGGATTCCGGTTTTGCTCATGTGCATTTCCATCCTGACAGCCTGCCCGGCCTCAAGGATTTTATTGAAGATTGTGCGGGATTTGGGCCTGGATAATCTGGCCACCTGCATGGTGATTGTGCTGGCCCCGCTTCTTCTCTGTCCGGTAGTCGCGTTTCGCCATAGAGCGCGCAGTACAGCCACAGGATCAACCCCGGAATGTGTAAAGAAGCGTTTGTCTTCATAAGCGATAACCGCTTCGATCAGTTTTTGCGGGGGGGGAGTGTTTGGCGGGGGCATATGCCATTGCTCGCGGTTGTTGAGAAATATACGGAGAATGTCTCCTTCCCGGTCCAGCACAACTGTGCTGTAATCGTGAGGAAAGATCTGATCAAGCGAGGGAACCAGCATTGGAATAAGAAGAACTGTCCAGGAAAAGCACAGGAGAAAAAGTGAGAGAAAGCTATGCTGGTTTGTCACTTGAGCCCATCGGACATTGATCTTCGGTCATTTTTTCCATGTGAAATCGATTTTTCATTAGAGCCTTTTGCAAAATGTTGATGGCTGTAACATTTGTCTTTTAGACAAATTCAACAGCCATTGATGGCTGTAACATTTGTCTTTTAGACAAATTCAACAGCCATCAACCCGGCTATGCTCCGGGTAAAGGCTCATGTGAGGCACCTTCGGCAAAACTCTGTCGTACAGATTGCCCAAAGTGATCGATTACAGACCGGGAAAAGAGTTTTGCAAGTGCCTCATTATAATGCAGACCACGATTTTACCCTGTAAACCAGGAATGAATCAAGTGCAGGGAGTGGATTACATCTCGTGCGATTCCGGCTGGGAATGCGATCTGGTCAAGGAAAAGCCTGATTTACCGGATACTTTTGAGCAGGGTTTCCATCTGATCCGGTGCCGATGAAATGCCGGAGGAATAAGCCTGATAGCTGTCTTTGATCAGCTTCAGGCTTTCAGTGGATGAAAGAATGTCCGGAGTGTGCAGCACATCAGCGAGTGTTCCGAGAAGATTCTTTGATTTGCAGAAGCATTTGAGAATTGCGTCAGCCAGCTGGGCAAAATCATCGGATGATGACAGGAAATACGCTTCATTGACAGTGTATTCGGCTGAGTCAATGGCTGTGTCAAGAGCGTGTTCCGCGGCTTTTGTCAGTCTTTCCACTTCAGTCGTGCCAAAGGGATCGACTGCTGCGATCTCGTCCATTTTTTCGTTGAGTTTTCTGATATACAGCATATTGTACTGCATGGGAAATTCCTGGGCTTTGAGCTGTTTTTCCGCTTCTGCGCCGAGAGCGGTCAGCACATGCCTGCGAGATTCGCCGGCAAGGGTTTCGAGTTCAGCGAGCGGTGGCGTAAGTGAGATTTCAAGAGAAGCTAAGGCTGATCGGGCTTTTTCCAGATTGCCGTTCTGATGGGGATTACCAATTGCGGTACACGCGAGTATCTCGCTGCACAAAGCAAGGCACGGTTTGAGATTTTCGGCGATTTTTCCGGACAGGGTAGCGACAGAAGCAGCGCTCGAGAGGCCGGACAGAGTATTGAGTCTGGAGATAAGCCCCTGGATGCCCTGCATGGGAACAAGCGCTGCTTTCATCAAAGATGTAGTGGTTTCAGTGGTCCAGTCCTGGGTCTGCAGCACCTTGCCGGTAAGTGCCACACCTGCATTGATCTCAGCGCTGAGAGGCCGGATCTCGCGGATGGCGAATCTGATGGTGCCGCAGTCGGCTTCGCTGGCTGAAGCAGTGAAAACTGAAAGCAAGAGGCATACGAGGAGACAATTGATTTTCCACTTCATACTTCCCCCGGACTCATTCCCTGATAATTTAATTATATACGGAATCGGCGAAGTGTAAAGGGGGAGAGATGTCTGCGTATCTGTCTATGCGGTCCCAGGTCAGTCGCACACTGGCGGATTGCACTGTCTGATGGTACAATACG
>JAQTRI010000169.1 GCA_028711905.1 Candidatus Wallbacteria bacterium
AAGTGCGGAGTGTTCGCGCCTGTTTACACTCCATCAGGAGTGGCAGCCTTCGGCAGAGATTCCGAATCCTCCAAATCGGTCTGGCCGGCTGAGGAGGGCTATCCCGGCGACTATAATTACCGCGAATTTTATCGAGATGTGGGCTGGGATCTGGAAATGGATTATGTCAGGCCCTATATCCACGGAGACATCCGCGGTAATACAGGCATCAAGTATTACCGGATCACCGGGCGCACGGATAAGAAGGAACCCTACAACGAACACAGGGCGCTGGAAACAGCGGCCATGCACGCCGGGAACTTCCTGTTCAACCGCAGCAAGCAGCTGGAACACCTGAATGATTACCTGCACATGAAACCAGTCATCGTGTCCCCGTATGACGCCGAACTGTTCGGCCACTGGTGGTATGAAGGACCGTATTTTATCGAATACCTGATGCGCAAAGCCCATTACGATCAGGGTGTGCTGCGCATGACCACCCCATCGGAATACCTGAGCGAAAACCCGAACAATCAGGTGCTGACTCCGTGTTTCTCCAGCTGGGGTTACAAAGGTTACAATGAGGTCTGGCTCAATGGCAGCAACCACTGGATCTACCCCCACCTGCACGCGGCAGCCGACAGGATGATCAGCCTGGCCAATCAGCATAAAGGGTGTTACGGACTGATGGAAAAAGCTCTCAACCAGGCAGGTCGCGAGCTGCTGCTGGCTCAGAGCAGCGACTGGGCCTTTATCATGAAGACCAATACCACTGTTCCCTATGCGGTCAAGCGAACTGAAGAGCACCTGCTCAATTTCAATCGCATCTGTGATATGGTGCAGAATAACGGTATTGATGAGCGCTGGCTCGATGACGCGGTCTTCCGCAACAACATCTTCCCTGACATCGATTTCCGGATCTACGCCGATTGAGGACCAGCTATGGACGATGTCTATAAAAAAACCGGAATTGCCCTGGGATTTTTCTTTTTCTTTCATCACTATATCCTGATGAAGGTCATTCCAGGAGCCATGCGTAGATTTCTGCGCCTTACAGACAGGTATCTGGCAAAGAATGAAGCGGAAGATCAGCGGGACAAGCAGCATGCGTGATGCATCTCAGAAAAAGGACGGCTCAGCAGTCAGGTTTATGATTGTCGATGATTCATCGTTCATGATCCGGGAACTGGAACGCTTCATCAGGGCAATGAACTGCACAGTCGCCGCTACTGCATCGAGCGGTGAACAGGCAGTGGAGAAATACCCGGAAATCAAGCCCGATATAGTGACTATGGATATCTCCATGCCGGGCATGAATGGGCTGGAGGCTCTGACCAGGATTCTGGAACTCGATCCCAGGGCGCGAGTCGTCATGATATCAGGACTGGGGCACGAGAATATGGTCCGTGAATGCATCAGTGCCGGTGCGGCAGGTTTCCTGGTCAAACCGCTTGCGCAAGAGCAATTCGAGCAGACGCTCATGCCGATTCTTGCGAAGTTTGCCTGAACGGTGCACCGGTTACCGGGTCAGCAAGCCGCGCTTGACAAGCTTTCCGGCTATTGCTTAGAATAAAACTGTTGCTGGGGTATTGTCTAATGGTAGGACGGCAGACTCTGGATCTGCTTGTGGTGGTTCAAATCCATCTACCCCAGCCAATTCTCCGGCCCCATCGTCTAGTGGTCTAGGACAGCGGCCTCTCACGCCGCAGGCAGGGGTTCGAACCCCCTTGGGGCTACCATACATCCGTTTTTCGATTGAAACCGGCCTACAACCCGCATGATAGGCCGTTTTTTATCGGTTCAAAATGTTCCGTTTAGGTCCTTTTATTTTTACTTTTCGAATTGTTTTTCGTTTAGCCGCTTTCTGAATAGCTTTCTCTAAATTGTCATCTTTCAATTCGTATGTCTTCAAATCGCTAATGTTCTCATCTGTAATATGTAACTGCCCCTCATTTCCAATATTGCCGCGATGTTGACCCTGTGAGTAAAACCTGTTTTGCTGGACTTCCCGCGAATTCATAACCCAAAGGACTATTTCATCTCGAAAAACAGCAACCCAGATAAACACATCACAGAATTGAGGTTTCAGCTGTTGGAAATTCATTAAAAAATGTTTATTAGTATTTCTTGATAGCGCTTTTATGTATAGCGGTTCATCGCTGTTGCGGTCAACAGCCCTTGAAGCCTTTACTTCAATCTTTATTCCGTCTAACCACAAATCGTATTGCCCAGAAAAGCTTGTATCAATTTTTCTAGAAGGGAGTTTGATTTTAGAGCATTTTCCTTGTACATATGTCTGTGCAAATTTTTCTCCAAATCCTCTTGGCGCAGACATTTCGAAGATCCATAGGTTAGGATTCCTACTGATATAATCAGATCGAATCTCCATGTATTGATCAAATGTCATGCCACCTTTTCCAATAAGATTGCAAATAAGATGCTCATACTCATTGAAGGGGAATATTGATTTGTCTTGCTCAACAAGATGAAGAACATCATCGAGGTCATCTTTTGTCCCTTTGAAAGAATTTTTAATTATATCTTTTAGCTCTGTAAGTTCCATCAGCGGTCCTTTCAATATTCATCTTGCTTAAGAAAACCGACTCGTTGAATTGCTCATCCATTAAAAATTGGGAGTGAATTGGAAGGGTTTCCAAGTCTGTACGAAGAACTTTATGCGTATTAAATATTTTCATAAACACCCAATTCATAAAATCACTATTTAGCAAACCACAAAGTATTTTCATTTTAACTGGAAATCCATTATCGGGAATTAAAATGTTTGCGCTATTCAGTACGAATTGCTGATTGACATCATGCACAAAGCATAACTTCGATGAAATGAACTTATAGATCAGCTTCTCTTTCGATGTGTAAATCTCCATTGGTGCAACTTGTTGATAAAGAGACATGTCCGATGGTATATAACCGGAGGGCTCTCTTAATCCGTTTTCAGTGATATCAGAACCTTTAAAAACAGGGATGAGATTATCCGCAGGTTTTTCCTTGACAAATTTTGCATTATTTCCAGTAACAATTCCAATACCCCATTTTGCGCGATTTTTTAAATTGATGTGTGGGATTGAAAAAACATGCGCGATTGTTTCCGCATCTTCCTGTGAACAATAAAAATTAAATACTGATTTCGGATTATCTGTAAGTGAGGAAAGGGATCTCTTTGAAAAAGATTTACCAGATTCACATACAACAAAATCCTTGGGGGTACTCCTGTTATTGGAGAGAACGATCGCCTGTGCCTTAGTCATAAGACCGTCAAATGGTTTGCCGAAATCTACAAACCTCTCGATCTGGAACTTTTGAGCGCGTTTTCTGGCGTCCTCGAAAGATGATATGTTAAAAAAGGCTTCCGGTAGGAGTATGCCAAGGGTCCCATTGTTTTCTAGCGAGTTAAGACAGGCAAAGAAAAAGAGAGAACATGTATCTATACTGGCACCAGCACGGAGTAATGCGGCAATGCCCTCGCGTACTTTTTTTTCAATTTTCTTACCCCATGGTGGATTTGTAAAAATGTAATCGTACTTCCTGTTTTTGATACTCGTCGCCATTTTCAGAAAATCATCTTTCATTATGTTTTTACTTTCATATCCACATCTTTCGTAGATTCTTTTCTTGGTAAGTTCAACAGCAATTGGGTCTGTGTCGAAAGCATAAACATTTTCAGGTCTGAATCCAAGGGATAAAGCTCTCATCACGAAATTTCCTGACCCGCAACAAGGATCACAAAAGGACGCAGTTTCAGGAATAAAGGAATCCAGTCTAAACAACTCATCAACAATACTTTTTGGTGTATAGTAAATTCCTTCCTTATTTCGATATGACTCTGACAATCGCCGTTCATACTCTACGCCAAGAGAATCACATTCCCCAGTGCTCTTGCTTATTTTATCAAGAAAAATTGATGTTACTTTTTGATGGTCGTGATCATCTTTCAGTGACTTATTTGCTCTATGAATCAATTTCGTTTTTCCAGCAACTTCCTTTTTAAAATGTTCCAGAGAATCAAGTGTAATCAACCCTTTTCCAGAAGACATCAAGTATCCAGTTTTTATCCAATTTCTAATGGTTGCAGTTGATACGCCAGCAACTAAAGCAGATTTTTCGATACTAATTGTTTTAGGTTCTATTTCGCCAAAAAGATTTTCCTGTGCTCCGCTCGGCATTTTTCTCCTAAATCAAATTTATTCCGATTTTTAAATTGCATAGGTCATGTCAATTGTCGTGGTCCTTTTAAAGCCAATTATATAAACAACCAAGGATTTTATCCACAACAAGTTTTACTAACCTATGTTTTTGGTTATACCTCTTCCCTTGCTTCAGGATCAGCCCTGTAAAGCCCGTCCTCGACTGAGCAGGAAAATCCGGCTTTGATCAGATCCGGATCTGCCGGAGCCAGGTCTCTGATCATGTCTTTAGAGAGCAGCTCACGGTATTTGACGGTTTTGAAACCTTCGGCAATGAATTCCAGGTCTTCCTCTGAAGTCATCCACCCTTTTTCGTCAAACGCCGAAAGATCGAGCGGATATGAAAACCGGCGCAGGGTCTTGAACCCGAGTGTGTTGAAATAACCCTCGAAATAGGACATGGCCAGTTCCCGCAGTGTGAGATACACCGGCTCCCTGAACCGCAGCACAGTGGTGTTGGACTTGGCCACTGCACCAAAACGGCCGTTCTGTTTGAACACGGAAAGCACATGGTCGTCATCGTTGAACGCCCCCAGGTCCACTAACCGGGGCTGCTGACCAAGGAATCGCAGGCAGCAGGCCGCGAAAATGGCTCCTTCGAAGCAGTGAGCGCTTTTCTCGCGCAACACACGAAGCGGGGACTTGCACACAGGTTCCACATTATATGGAATGCTGTTGAGAAAAAGCTGAATGTCGTGCGGACACTTCAGGGACGAGAGAAAGTCCAGTTCCTTTGGACCAAAACCGGCGAAAAGCTGTTCAGAAGCCTGCTGCATGAAAGTCATCTTCCCCAGAAAGGAAACATGTAGAACCGGGAAAGGTCGGTCAGCAGACTGAGGTTCTGCCCGTCAAGATCGACCCTGAAAATCTGATTTTTCATGCAGCTGTGCAGCACGGAAAACACCACAGATTTGCCGTCCGGCGAACAGCTCGGGTTCAATTCTCCGTCCTGCCCTCTGAAGATCTGGACAACTCCATCGCCCCTCAGATCCATCATAAACAGACCATTGGGACCATTCCTGTCCGAACGGGCAAACACCACATTGTCACCGGAAGCGGTAAAAACAGGCGAAAAAGCCTGGCACTGGTCTTTTTTTGAAAGCAGCGCGGAATTACCCGTATCTATGGTATGCAGAAACACCTGGTAACCCTTGCTTGTCTGCGACTGATAAACGATTTGCGTATTGCCGCGATTAAGCCTTCCCAGTGTATCAGGCCCCGGGTTGCTGACAACCCGTTTCTGATTGCCCCCGTCTATGTCTGAGGTGAATATATCGAAATCATTATTCGGGTTGACTGTGTCAAAAGCGCTGAACACCAGCATGTCGCCATCAGGCGAGATACTCAGGTCAAAAATCTCGTGCCAGGATGATCCGACATTTTCAAGAGTCCTGTCAGTCAGGTTCATGCGCATAATGTCTGTCCCAGCCTTGTGGTCAGCTACGAAAAACATGGTCTCCCCGTCAGGGGTGATACAGGGGCACCATTCGCGGCCTGGAAGATCAGTGACTCGTTCAATGCCGGTGCCGTCAGGATTCATGCGGAAAATGTCCATGGAAAAAACAGGGGCCGGTTCCATGCATGTGAAATAGATGAAATCTCCGGCGCATACCTGGACAGTCAATAAAAGAACCATTGACAGGATGCTGAAAATTCTGCTCGTCATTCGTTCCCCCGGGTCGTATTTTACTAAATTTATCGGTAGAACTCTACAATAACTGAGATTGCGGGAACCTGCCGGAGGCGTGTATACTTTTCCGGAACAGGAGATAGAATGAACATCATCGTGTGTGTCAAGCAGGTGCCTGGTACAAGTGAAGTCAAGGTCGATGAAAAGACCGGTGTCTTGAAGCGCGATGGTGTGTGCGCAAAGATAAACCCTTACGATCTGTACGCCCTGGAAACAGCCATGCGGATCAAGGCAGCAACCGGAGCAATAGTGCGGGTGCTGAGCATGGGTCCTCCCCAGGCAGCGGATGTCATCCGCGAATCCTTCATGATGGGCGCTGACGAGGGATTCCTCATGTCAGACAGGCGCTTCGCCGGAGCTGATGTGCTGGCCACTTCCTATACCCTTTCCCAGGGCATCAGAAAAATCGGCGTTCCTGACCTGATTATCTGCGGTAAAATGACCACTGATGGGGACACAGCCCAGGTAGGCCCTGAAATGGCCGAATTTCTCGGTATCCCCCATGTAGCCAATGTGCGCAGAATCACATCTATCACTCAGTCATGCCTGACTGTTGAGATGGACATGCCCTCCTGTGTGGAGATTGCGGACATCACCTGTCCCTGCCTGATCACAGTGGAAAAAGGGATAAACCAGCCCAGGCTTCCGTCATTTCGACTGAAACTGGCCACTTCCGGCTGGAAGATCACCATACTGACGATGGAAGATCTTCCTGATCGCGATGCTCTGCATTATGGTCTGAACGGTTCTCCCACCCAGGTGCTGAAGGTCTTTCCTCCGGATGCAGCTACCCTGCAAGAGTTCTGGCGTGGAACCGGGCCCGAACTTGCGGACCGCATCTTTGACAGGCTGAAAGAACTCAAGTTCACTATGGAGAAGTAATGGCGCACATAGAGATCAATCAGTCCTTGGCGCAAGAACCGGAAAAGCTTAAAAAGCTCTGTCCGTTCAACGCCATAGATGTCATCAATGACTATCTGCAGATCAATGCGGCCTGCAAAATGTGCCGTATCTGCGTTAACAAGGGTCCGTCCGGGGTGTTCCGCCTGATCGAGGACGAATTACCGTGCGTTGACAAGAACGCCTGGAGCGGCATCGCTGTCTATGCAGATCATGTGGCCGGGGACATTCATCCAGTCACTTTCGAACTGCTGGGCAAAGCCCGGGAAATGGCCGCCAAACTCGGGCAGCCGGTTTACTGCCTTTACTGCGGCAGCGGCATCTCCAATAACGAGGGTCTGGAAAGACTTAAACTGTGCGGCCCTGACCGGATTCTTGTTTACGACCATCCGGAACTCATGCACTTTCGTATCGAGCCCTATGCCGCCGTATTCGAGGACTTCATCGGCCGTGTCAGCCCGTCTGTTGTGTTAGTCGGCGGAACGACTGTAGGCCGGTCACTGGCTCCCCGCTTAGCAGCGCGCTTTCGCACCGGACTGACGGCAGACTGCACAGTACTGGACATCCGCGAAAACACGGACTTAGACCAGATCAGGCCCGCATT
>JAQTRI010000170.1 GCA_028711905.1 Candidatus Wallbacteria bacterium
CCTGCGGTAATAACCCGGATAAATACCGGACAGGGCCGGAGCGCTGCAATACGCGCACTTATAAAAGCAACCCCTGGACGAGAGCAGTTCGAACCCCATGATGTTTCTGACCTTGTCAGTCACTGCCAGGTAACGGAACGGATCAGGCAGCACATCCAGGTTCTGTTCCATGGGGGCGAAGCCTTTTCCCGGAACTCCCGGATGCCACACTCCCGTCATGGTTTCAGCCCTGGAGGGATCTGAGATCAGTTGCCTGGTGAAAACCTCGCCCTCACCGCGCACCAGCAGATAATAAGGTGAGTCGGCAAAATCTTCCGGAGCGAATGTGGCGTGCAGACCGCCGAGCACCACCTTCAGTCCCATTGCATTCATGATATTCACTGTTTGTCTGACCAGTTTCAGCTGATGAGTGTAAGTACCGATGAACACATAATCGAATCTCCGACCGGCAAATTCATCGAGCTGTGCTGCATCCCAGAAATTGCGCACCTCGGCCTCAGCCCCGGCATCGGAAGCGACCGCAGCCAGCTGCGCCAGGCCAAGGTTGATTCCTGCGTAATATGTGGCAGTCGGACGCGCGAAAGGGGCCAAAAACAATATTTTCAAAGCAGCACATCCGGATAGTCTGTTTTCCGCATCAACAGCAATCTTTTACAGTAACCGGTAAACGGTAATTGGTAATTGGTCAATATTCTCTCTTCACCCATCACCCATTACCCATCACCTATCACCTAATTCATTCCTATCAGCTCAGGCACTTGAGAATCTCCTCAGACACTTCCAGCACATCCTTTTTGCTCTTGCCCTTGCACTTGTACACCAAAGCAGGTGTCGCGCCTGACAGGAAAATGGCCTGCGGATGAGTTTTCAAAAATCCCTGCAGATTTTCCAGATTCACCCTGGCGTCCGGGTGGAAATCCAAGCGCAGCACCTCTCCCTCCTGCTTGAGTTCCCGGACACCGATGGCGTAGCAGTAGCATTTGAATTCCACGATCTGCAGAAGCATTTCAAAAGCCAATGGCGGTTTGCCGAAGCGGTCCAGACACTCCCTGCGCAGAGCCTCTTTTTCCGAGACTTTAGTGATGCGGGCCAGTTTTTTATAGATCTCTACCTTCTGCTCCTGGTCCTGGATGTAATCATCAGGAATATAGGCATGCACCCTCAAGTTGACTACAGCCTCCGGCGGTTCCTCCGGCTTCTCGCCTTTCAGATCAGCCACAGCACGGCGCAGCATGTCCGAATACATCTCAAGCCCAACCGCCTCCATATGCCCGCTCTGTTCCTTTCCGATCAGGTTGCCGGCACCTCTGAGTTCCAGGTCCTGCATGGCAATCTTAAAGCCTGACCCGAGTGCCGTGTGTGTGGCAATTGCCTTGAGTCGCTCGTGCGCATCGGGCGTCAGCTCCTTATCGGTGTACAGAAGATAGGCGTATGCCTGCCTGTCGGACCTGCCGATGCGGCCGCGCAGCTGATAAAGCTGGGAAAGCCCGAAATTCTGCGCATCGTCAATAATCAGGGTATTGGCATTGGGAAAATCAATGCCTGATTCAATAATGGTGGTGGCCACCAGCACATCGTATTTCTGCTGCAGAAAATCCAGGAGCAGATTTTCCAGTTCCTGTTTCGGCACCTGCCCGTGACCAACGCGGATGCGTGCTTCCGGCAGTTCGCGCTGAATCATCTCGGCTGTCGCGTAAATCGACTGCACCCGGTTATGCACCACAAACACCTGGCCGCGACGCGCCAGTTCATTTCGGATCGCCTGGCGGATCACGGGTATGTCCTTTTTCTGGACTGTGGTGACCACTGAGCGCCGATCAGGCGGCGGTGTGGTAATCATGCTGATGTGCATAAGCCCGGAAAGAGACATGTTCAGCGTGCGAGGAATCGGCGTGGCTGTAAGAGTGATGGTGTCAACTGTCTCGCGGAAGCGCTTGAGAAGCTCCTTATGATGCACACCGAACCTCTGCTCCTCATCAACAACCAGAAGGCCAAGATCGTGGAATTTGATGTCCTTCTGCAGCAGGCGATGAGTGCCGATCACCAGATCAATCTTACCTTCAGCAAGGTCATCAAGAATTTTCGCGCAGGCCCGGTTGTCGGTCAGACGCGACAGCACCGCCAGCTTCAAGGGAAATCCCGCCATTCTCTCGCTGAACACCCGAAAGTGCTGCAGACACAGGATAGTCGTGGGCGCAAGCACAGCCACCTGCTTGCCCTCGATGGCCGCCTTAAAAGCCGCACGCACAGCCAC
Organism: Candidatus Wallbacteria bacterium; assembly: GCA_028711905.1. Classification (GTDB taxonomy): domain Bacteria; phylum Muiribacteriota; class JAQTZZ01; order JAQTZZ01; family JAQTZZ01; genus JAQTRI01. The sequence goes on from JAQTRI010000170.1 coordinate 2,255, forward strand.
TTCGGTTTTGCCGAATCCGACATCGCCGCAGATCAGTCGGTCCATTGGACGATCACTCTGCATATCGCGCTTGATCTCAGATAAAGTGCGAAGCTGATCCTGAGTTTCAGGATATGGGAACCCGGCTTCCATCTGCTCCTGCCACACAGTGTCGGCAGAAAAAGCGTATCCCTTGCGCGTGGAGCGCATGGCATAAAGCCGCACAAGCTCACGAGCGAATTTTTCGGCTGCCTCGTGTGCCTTTTTCTTGACCCTGCCGAAGCGGGCACCGCCAAGCTTATCAAGAACGACCTCGCCGCCACCAATGTATTTTTGAATGTTCAGAATGTTTTCCACCGGAATGTAGAGCTTGTCATTTCCGGCGTACTCAATGACCAGCATGTCCTTTTTTTCGCCGCCCACATCCATGAGGATCATGCCCCGGTACCGGCCGATGCCATGCTGGATGTGGACCACGAAATCGCCTTCCCTGATCTCGGTAAAGTGGCTGACAGGCGAAAAATCCCTGTATTCGCCGGCATAAAACTTCTCGAGCCTGGAACCGAACACCTCAGCCTCTGTGATCAAGGCCATCCTGTCGTCTGATGCAGCAAAACCCTCGCGCAGGGAGCCAATGGTCAGATTGGTGATTCCAGGTTTGATCATAGAAAAGCTTTCTGCTTCGTAAACAGCGATGCGCTGCTGGGACAAAAGGTCGTGCAGACGCAGCATCTGGTTCCTGGTGCGGGCTGTGATCGTTACAGTAAAGCCATTGCGGTGCAGTGCGCGCAGATCATCGGCCAGCAATTCGATCTTGCCCTGGTACGAAGTCCCGGACTGGAATGCCATAGTCCCGCAGGCTCCTGTCCCGGGAGCAAGGGTTGACAGACGAACCGCACTGGCTTGTGTGCGCTCCCGAATCTGCTGATTTCCAGTGAACTGCCGGTTCAGAAGCGGGTTGCCCTTTTTTTCCTTGCGCCATTCTATGACAGCGCTTTCCTGGGCTTCCTGCTCCACAATAAACAGCACTTCAGGTTTGAGATAAGATCCGCAATCAGCAGGAGCATAAAAAAGATCGAATCTCTGCTGCAGCAGAAGCACTGGATCAGTCTTGCTGCCACCGGATTCCAGTTCTGATTTAATGCGAATCCCGGGGGCCAGCGCTTCTGTCAGCGGGTAGATAAGCACATCCTGCGTCTCAGAAACAGACAGCTGAGTCGCAGTATCAAAGAGGTAGATTTTCTCCACCTCATCGTCAAAGATATCCAGCCTGCAGGGCTTGAAAAACGGGGGATAGATGTCGCACACATCACCGCGCAGGGAAAATTCGCCCGGCTCCTCGACCTTGTCCCTGCGGGTGTAGCCCATCAAGGGCAGGGCATCAAGCAGCCGGTCGCGTTCAAAACAGCTGCCTTTCTTCAGATGGAATATATGGGCATTCAGAATGTCCGGGGGAGGAACCAGCCTCTCTAAAGACTGCAGGCTGGCTACCACCAGCTGCTTCTCAGCCCGGTTCACGAGCTGAGACAGGGTACAGAGCCTGCGGAAACAGTTCTCAAGGAAACCTAAGTCCTCTTCGCCGAAGCTTTGAAAATGAGGAAACTCCAGAGCTGGAGAGCCGGAAAAAAGCTCGATTTCACGGGCGAAATCGGAAATTTCATCCTCAGGCACCAGCACCAGAGCCCGTTTCCCGGCTGTCTGACGCGTAATGTAGTAAGCTGCTGCAGTATGGTTGATACCGGAAAATATCATGTCTTTCATCACGGGTATTTTATCCTGCCGGAACGGCAATTGCCATTCCAGTATTCACCGGGTATGATACGATGATGATTTGCGACAATCGCCTGATCTTGTTATCAGACCGCTATATCTCCCCTGTACTGATGGATTATGCTGTCAGAAGCAGGATTGCTGTTTTCCCGCTCAAGGCCCGGCTCAAAGCAGAACTCGCAGAGAGATTTCCCGGTTTGCACCTTATTTCCGATGATCAGGCAGCGCTGACCGCGCAACAACCGGGTAAATTTTATACAAATACTGAGGATTGCCTGTCCCTGCTTGTGGATAACTCTCAGGACAGGAATCTTGTCAGCAACATCGAGATGTGCAAAAACAAGCTGCAGTTCAGAGAAATGCTGCGGCCGCTGTTCCCGGATTACTCTTTTCAGGTTGTCAGACCGGGTGCCGTTTCACAGATCAGACTGGATAAAGGTAAAAACTACATACTGAAACCTGTGCGCGGCCTGTTCAGCATCGGCATCCGCAGAGTCAGGAATCAGGATGAACTGAATGCGTCAATATCGGAACTTGAAAGCGAGATCTGCAGGTATCAGGACATTTCCCCTTCAGTACTGGACAGCAGCGCATTCCTTCTGGAAGAGTGTATTGATGGAGAGGAATATGCTTGTGACGCGGCTTTTGACTCAAGCGGCAGGCCTGTGATTTACTCAATCATGCATCACCCGTTCTCAGGTCCAGCCGATTTCCGGGATGTGGTTTATTACACCAGCAGAAGTGTCATGAGGGAACATCTCCCGGCTGTCACAGACTTTTTAGAGCGCATCACCAGGCTTATCAGCATCAGGAATTTTCCGGTCCATCTCGAATTCCGCCTGTGTAAAGGGAAACTTTTTCCCATTGAGTTCAATCCTCTTCGTTTTGCTGCCATCGGGCTTTCGGACCTGCCGTTTCACGCCTTTGGCTTCAATTCCTTTGAATTGTACATGGAAAACCGCATACCTGACTGGGACGAAATTCTGGCTTCCAAAGACAACAGATTCTATTTCACTGTGCTGGGAATCATTCCACCAGGCCGGGACCGGGACAGGCAGGAGCTTTCCGGTTTCAGAAAATCGTTCGATGACCTGCTTTATTACGAGGAATTCGACCCTGTCAAAGCCCATTTTTCCTGTCTGGCCATGGCCAGAACCGCAGACCGGGAGAAGATGCTGCAATATCTGAATACGGATTTCAGTGAATTCTACACATAATCTTCCCGAAAATTTGTGCTGGACATTGGACAGAAAACTATGGGTTATAATACAGATGGATGAGGCAGAATTTGGGCGAAATTGTCTAATGAACAAGATGCGGTCCCGTTCAACGGTACTTTACGTTTAGCCGTCCGGATGTATAATATGGTTACATGATGCAACGACCGTTCTGGATTGAACGCATTGAAAAAGCCTGGAAAAAGCGGCCCCTGGTCTGGCTTTCCGGCGTCCGCAGGGTGGGAAAGACCACTATCGCCGGAATGTTTCCCGAAGCGATTTACCTTAACTGCGATCTATTGTCCGCAGGCAGAAGGCTTGAAGATCCGGAGCAGTTTTTTCATTCCTGCAAAAAAAACAGCGTTGTGATTCTGGACGAGGTCCACAGGTTGAAGGATCCCTCGCGAGTTCTCAAGATCGCTGCCGATGAATTCAGCCATCTCCGCATCTTAGCCACCGGTTCTTCGACTCTTTCCGCGACAAAAAAGTTCCGCGATTCGCTGACCGGAAGAAAGACCATGGTGTTCCTTCCGCCCGTGCTTTTCAGCGAATGCGCTGAAGTTTTCCGCATCCACGACCTGGACCGGAGACTCCTTCACGGCGGACTCCCGGAGCAACTTCTCGCCAAGGAACCTGACCAGCAATTTTTTTCAGAATGGCTGGACAGCTTTTACGCCCGGGACATTCAGGAATTGTTCGGCATCAGGGAACGCGCTGGATTTCTCAATCTGCTGAAAACCATGCTGATTCAGAGTGGAGGTCTGGCAGACTATTCAGCGCTTTCCAGGGAATGCGAGATCAGCAGGATTACAGTCAAATCTCATCTGGAAGCCATGACCGTAGCCCATGCCATGTATCCGTTACGACCATTCCACGGCGGCAGTAAACGCGAACTTGCTCATCGACCGAAAATCTACGCATTCGACACAGGATTTATCTGCGCCTGCCGTGGATGCGAAAAGATTCGACCCGAAGATCGCGGGCTTTTATGGGAACATCTGGTGCTCGATACGCTTAGAGTAACCTTCAGCAGGGATAATCTGGGCTTCTGGCGGGACAAATCGGGTCGGGAAATCGATTTTGTGACATCCAGCCGCGGAAAAGTGGATGCCATAGAATGCAAAATCAATCCCGACCGTTTTGACTCCAAACATTTACAATTCTTCCGGGGATTGTACCCGAGCGGAACGAACTATCTGGTTTCACCGGGAATTAGTGAGCCTTACGAAATGTCATGCGGCGGGTTGCCGGTCCATGTTGTCAGTTGTGATTTTTTTCTGCGACACTCAGATGAATGATACCCTGATGCTCATGAACTGCCGGACCCCGCTTGCGCTTCCAGGCCGGCTGGTCAAAATCGCCGAGATGCGAGAAGCAGAAGAACGAAGGAGCGCGACAGAAACAAAGTAAACAGATTGGTTTCAGCAGCTATTTGCAATTGTAACAAATTGTAACTTGACCTCGGCCATCATCCGGGTAGTATTAGTCTTACCACGGCAAACTCCATTGGAAAAAAGCCGGGTTTCGGGTATAATTAATGTAGGTCGGGACAAGGGGGCAACATGAGAGTAAGAGCGCTGATCCTGCTGCTCGTTTTCATAACAGTATTACAATCCTCTGCCGGAATACTTGATTCAAAGGTCAAGCTCGGCCCGACAGTCGGCAAGGACGGCACTGTCACATTCGCCCTGTACGCTCCAGGCAAGACCTCAGTCCATGTCACAGGCGACTTTAACAACTGGGACAAGACCGCCAACCCCATGGATTCAGATTCGGACGGCATCTGGACCACATCCGTCAAACTCAATTCAGGCGAATACCGTTATAAATTCATTCTCAATGGCACCGCTTTTATCGGCGATCCATACGCCACTGATGTGGACTGGCAGAGCTTCGGTCCCAATGGCGTTGTCACTGTCGGAAAAAGCCCTTACAGCTGGGGGGATTCCTTTTTCGACTCCCCGCCTCTAAATGACCTGATCATCTACGAAACCCATGTGGGTGACTTCACATCACAAGGCACTTACAGGGCCATGAAAGACAAGCTTCCGCACCTGAAAAAGCTCGGCATAAACGCCATAGAACTCATGCCGGTCATGGAATTCCCCGGTGACATCAGCTGGGGATATAATCCGGCC
>JAQTRI010000171.1 GCA_028711905.1 Candidatus Wallbacteria bacterium
GCAAGGTTGCCGCTGTCCACACTTGATACATAAACCGGAAGCAAGGGTTTCAGCGTGCGGGTTTCATACCAGTTGTAAAAGTGACCACGATACTGTTCGAGGCGAAGCATGGTGGCAAAGGTATCCTGTGTGCGTTTAATCAGCCCACCGGCAGAAAGATATCCGAAATCATAGGCTGCCAGGTTCGCGAGCAATGCCAGGCCCATATTAGTGGGCGATGTCCGGGTAGCGACCGTAGGGGTGGGTATTTCCTGGAAATTATCAGGGGGAAGCCAGTTTTCCTGTGCAGTGACAAATGTTTCAAAATAATTCCAGGTCCTGCGGGCTGTCTGCCTTAGAAACATCAATTGTTCAGCTGTTAACTTTGGTGTAATTGACTCAATCGGTCTGCTGATCCACCAGGCGACCCAGGGGGAGGCGAACCATAAAATAAGAATCGGCAGCTGGGATGGATGAAAAGATGTGAGAAAAAATCCGGTTAACAGCGCTGTAAATGGTGAGATCCACATGGATTTATAAAATCCGGTGAGATCTGCACGGGATTTCTGTTCAGAGTCACTCGCTGTCTGCCATTCTAAAAGCCGTTTGTGTGTTACCATCAGCCGCGCCAGTGTCCTCACAATTGCGTCAAGGCTGATGAAGGAGTCATAGGGGAGAAAGGTTACTGTGAGAACGATCTGACCAAGCTGTCTGCAGCCAGTGGCGGCTGTCCCCCTCAGATGCATTATCCATGGCTGATCAGATGGTTTTTTCATCACTGCGACCAGCAGCGCCAACAGGCCCGGAAGAGTGATGAGCGCAATGACCAGCAGTGATGCAAAGCACCCGGATTCAGGAACAAGAAACCAGAAACCAAGCGTCATGAACATCAGAGCGGCCGGAACGAGACTGCGCCGCAGGTTGTCAAAAATCTTCCACCTGGACAGCAGAGAAATCTGATTGGCAATGCGGCGGGCGTCTGAACCGGGAACCCGCGGCAGGAGCCATAGCGCGATCTGCCAGTCCCCGCGGACCCATCGGTGGCGCCGGGCAATGTCCACATTGTAGCGGGAGGGATGTTCTTCGTAAAATTCCACATCGCTTACGAGAGCGGAACGGGCATGGCACGCTTCCAGCAAGTCATGGCTGAGAACGATATTCTCGGGAAAGTGCCCGTCTGTTGCCTTCCGGAAGGCATCCACATCATAAATACCCTTGCCGATAAACGAACCTTCATGGAATACATCCTGATATACATCCGACACTTCCCTTGTGTAAGGATCAATGCCTGAGTCTCCGGCAAAAAGTCTGACAAACCAGGAGAGTCTGGCACTGGGGAGGCTCACTCCCACACGCGGCTGCAGAATGCTGTACCCCTCAGTGACAGTCCCGCGCACAGTATCGAACTGAGGGCGGTTCAAGGGGTGGGCCATTGTTCCCGCAAGATGCCAGGCCGCATCCCTCGGCAACTGTGTGTCTGTGTCAAGCGTGATGACATACTTGATCAAAGGGAGAATGGCGGTCATCCCGATGATATGAGAAAAGCAGTTGCTGCCGCCTCCGCGCAACAGGGAGTTAAATTCCAGCAATTTTCCACGCTTGCGTTCATAACCCATCCACATGCTTTCACCGGCGTTCCAGCGGCGCGGGCGGTGGAACAGAAAAAACAGGTCAGGCCGGTCTTTCAGATATTTGCGGTTCAACATCTCTATTCCATTCACTACCCGCATAAGCAGCACTTGATCTTCGGGCTGAATTTCTTCCTGAGCATCTCGAAAATCCGTGAGCAGGGCAAAGTGCAGGTGACTGCAACGGTTCGATAGATAATGAATTTCAAGAGTTTCGATCAGATGATCAACCCCATCCGCGTTTGTGAGCATTGTGGGAACTACCACCATGGTGCGGCAATCTGGCGCTATACCTTTGGAGTAATCCAGGCGTGGAAGCAGACTGGGCTTCACCAGCAGTGTGGACAGCCAGTTCATAAGAGCCACAGCCAATTGGCTTGCGCAAAGAAGAAAAACCAGGGTGAAGCATATGAACACCCCTCCAGGCACAATGAATTCCAGGACTTGTTGTATGAACCAGGCGGTAGCGAGCATAGCGAACAAACCTATGCCGCCTAAGTAAAATGCTGACGGGAAACGGCTGATGTTCCGCTCGATGATCGATTTCCAAGGCCACTGAACATTTACAGCACATCCTAGTACGGACTGGCCTTTGTCGATCAGGTAGAAACCTACATGGGCGGTTCGATCTCTGTTTCCTTTCTGCCGGGCACTGTCTGCCGCCAGTTGGACTGCGCGTCTGGCCAGGTCAGCTTCAGAGAACCGGCTTTGCCTGGCGAAGAACTCTACTGAATGGCGATAGCGATCGCGGGTCTGAAAATCCATTTCATGGTAAACACCGGCGGGATCGGAACCCAGGATTTTATTGACAAGGCTCAGGCTTTCAACGAACTTTTTCCAGTCCATAGCGCTCAAAGCGCGAAGGCCGGCAATGCTGTGACTGACAGATACCCGGTCTGCAGCCTGATTCTGATTCTCGATCTTGACCAGCTGTTCAGTTGATAATCCTTGCTCCGCAAGTCTCTGATCGAGCCAGATGCGCGCGAGATGCAGTACCGGACTGCACCGTGACAAACGCTGGCAGAATTCCGCTACGAACGGGCTGGAGACAGGAAGATCGGCTCCGGCCATGTCTGCCACCACAACAACAAGGTGGGAGGGGAATTTTTCCGCCTTATCCTGCAAACGGTCGATCCATGTTTCAGCGAGCCTGCGGTCCTCCCGGCCAATGGTCAGTCTGGTGGTAATGCGCTGGAGATTCTCAATCAATCCAAGACGCAGCATGATAGGAATGGCCCACAATTCACCGAGTTTTAAAGATTCCACTATCTGGTATTCAGCGATAAAGGCTTTTAGTGGTTCTGAATCAATCTGAGCATCAACATGCGAGAGAAATTCGAGCACAATATCGTAAACCCTTGGAAGTCCGGCGGATTGTCCGTTCTGAAGGCGGGGAAGCTCCCGGCTGTAACCCCGGGGAAGATGCCTCCTGGCCATTTGAATCTGTTCTTCGATCAGGTAGAAGTTGTCATGAAGCCATTCAGCAGCAGGAGTAATCTGCTGGTTCGGATTGATGGCGAGTGTCGCGCGGTTGAAAGCCCTTAGTATGTCCTCGTTGTGATCCAAGCGTGAAAGGAGAATGTTTCCACCATGACCGGCAGCCACACGGTGACGGGCAGCCAAAGCTCTGGCATGGACGGCAAGCTGTTCGGCACTGAATAGTTCGTCCCTGAAAGGCGGCTCAATCTGGCGAGGGGATGGAAGTTTATTCACCATCAAGTCCGGCAATGTGACGAAACATGCACAATTTCCTCACTTTTCACCACAATTCCCGGTGCAGACCTCTCCAGAGCAAAGTGACAGATCCCTAAGGATGCAGTGAAACACATCAATTGATAGTTGTATTATATTTCGTCCACTGATGCATAGATATGGGGTGGAACCCTACCCTGACAATAACTTGGGAGGTGATTAATGATAGGTAATAGGTAATGGGTAATGGGTAATGGTAGTCAGCCGTGCGAGCGCAGCGAGCTACGGATGACTATACCCGAAGCCATGAGCAAGCTCAGGACAACAGGCTCTAAGCCCGAACATGGTTCGGGGCAAGAGCCTCTATGCTATGCTGAGGGTAGTAATAGGTAAAAGGTGGGATTGATCTTCCCACCTGTTACCTATCACCAGTCACTTGTTACTGATTTATCAGATCCCTGCCAGGCGGCACAGATTGTCGCCGTATTTTCTCATGTTCTGACCCAGACTCTCTGCGCGGCTCAGCCAGAAATTGACTGTGCCTGTGCCGCTGTTGGAAAGTTTCAGGTCTGTGGCGATCATTTTGACAGACAGCTTCAGATTACTGTCGGTGACATAATTGGCGATCTCAGCCAGCAGATCGGCGTGGCGCCCTGCTTCGTGATGATACAGCTGAGACGCAGCGTACCAGTAGTCCACATCACCGGTTCCGCCCACAGACACATAGTACAGCACACGGCCGGCGTATTTGACGACATGCAGCGCATCGCTGCTTCCGCCTGAAACAGGGGGGTCGCTGGGATTGGTCGGGTTGCCGTGATGGCCGTCAGGAATGACCAGTCCGCCGTCTTTTGTGGTGCGGTTGGCTGTTTCGTTGTAAATCAGCAGAAGTTTGTTGCCTGCTTTGCGCAGCGTGTTTTCCAGGTTTTCGGCCTTCTGCAGCCAGTATTCCACATAACCTGTTCCGCCGGATGTGGTATAAATGTCACTTGCTATGCGGTCAATGGTGCTTTTCAGGAAAGGGTCGGCTACTGAGGCTGTGAATTTTTTCATGGCATTAGAATTGCGGATGCCCTCATCGCGCAGGTTGGTCCAGGCGCGCAGCCAGTAATCAGCATTGCCTGTACCCCAGACATCAGCGTGGGCCAGAATGGTTCCCGCATAATAGAGCACGATTCTCTGACCATCAGTCAGAGTGGCGCGGTTCTGCAGAAATTTCTGAAAATCCGGATCGCCGGACAGTTCCTGCTTCGCTTCCTGCATTATCTGTGCTTCGCTTACTTCCTGGGCTGTAAGCTGATCATTCTGCCAGTCAGAGCCTTCTGACGGGAGCACGATCTGCTGATCGATCCCGATACTGCCTGCAGCAGTCAGGGAAAACGCTGCAATGAGCAGTGCCAGTAAAATCCCCATAGTCCGTTTCATTCCTGTGTCCTCCTAAAGCTGATTGTTTCGCCGGGATTGTTCCGGTCTCATCTTGAATTCATTGTACCTGCCCCAGATGGATATGGAAGTGAATAAATGTGTAATTTTGGATGAGCGGAAATGTGTGGCCGATCGTGATTGGCCAACATCCAGGGAATGTGCCTGGACGGTAATTAGGTAATAGGTAATAGGTAATGGGTAATGCGTATAAGCGGATAAGCTGTAGGGGCCGATCGTGATCGGCCCAGGCCCGGTGGTGATAACTCATTCAGGTTTTTTCATGTATACTGCTTTTATGAAAACCGTAAGAAATTCAGCCAAGGCGATTATCATTGAAGACGGGAAGATCCTGTGCGTAAAATTCCAGGACAGGGACGGATTCTGGTACATCCTGCCGGGCGGTGGGCAGAACCATGGTGAAACACTTACAGAAGCACTGATCCGGGAATGCCGTGAGGAGCTCAACGCCGAGGTAAAACCCGGAAAATTGCGCTTTATCCGCGATTACATAAGCGCTCATCATGAGTTCGCTCATGAGGACAATGATGCGCATCAGGTGGAATTCATGTTTTCCTGCAGCCTGCTCTCAGGAGAAAACCTTGGCCCGGGCAGTGAGCCTGATCCGGGACAGTTGGGCGTGGAATGGCTGCCCCTTGAGCGGCTTGATGATTTCAGGCTTTATCCGCAGGCACTGAAGAAATATCTGAAGATCGTGGGACTGAAGCAGGGTCCGGTGTATCTGGGGGATGTGAATTAGGCGTGTAACATTGCTGAAATGTGGCTGCACTCCACCCATCGGCTTCATAAAACTTCCGGTTTTACTCCGCCTCACTGTCCTCGGCTAAATTGACATCCTGTCAATTTTATACGCCTGCGGAGGGGTTCCGCGCACCCACATTTCAGCATCATGATTCCTCAGTCGATCTTGAAAAGCGGGAGAATGACCTGCCGCTTAGCCGCTTAAACACACATGGGGGTGTAAGTTCTAGGTTCCAGGTGTTAAGAAGTGAGAAAAATCCTCTTCTCCCCTGCGACCTAAAACCTATTACCTGTTACCGTTTACCGATCACTGAATTTTCAGTCAATCTTAAAATGAGCTTTAGCCAGTGTGGCGAAATACTCCCGTCCCTTTGAGGCAATGATCTGCTTAGCCACTCTCTTGGCTTGATCCCCGCCTCCCAGCGGGAGTTTGATTCCGCACTTATCCGAAAGCTGATAGATGCGGCGCACAAATTCGGCCCGGGCCAGAATCGAAGCGCAAGCCACTGCAAGATCCGATTCACCTTTGGTGCGCTGGATGATCTCGACTTTTTTGCCTTTTTTAGCAAGCACCCCATCTAAGAGTTTCCGGTCAGCGAACTGGTCGAACACTGCCAGCTCAGGCTCGCATTTTCCGCACAGGTTTTCGAACACCTTACCGTGGCCCCATGCCAGCAAACGGTTGAGGTTGTTGAAGCTTGCGTAAAGCTGGTTATATTTTTCGGGCAAAATTACAACAATCTCATGCGGCAGTGTCTGGCGGATGAACCCGGCCAGTTCGCGGATCTTACTGTCGGAAAGTTCTTTCGAGTCGCGCGCACCGCTTTCGTAAATCAGGGAAGTCAGTTCCGCGGTCAGACCTACTCCGGCTATAACCAGGGGGCCGAACAGGTCGCCTTTGCCGGACTCATCCACTCCCAGCCAGCATCCGGCTGTCGGCTCAGGAGGCGCAAGCAACCCTTTTGCGAACAGCTGGTCTAAGCATTCTTCACTGCCGCGACCTTGAATCAGAAGCTTGCCGCTCTGATAAAGCGTGACTGAGCACTGCCCGGACCTGGCCTGAAAAACGGCGTGCGGGGCCTCGCCCATATCGAATCCCAGAGCAGAAAGAGCAGCCTTAAGGCTCTGGTTTTTTCCGGTCGGAAAAGCGAATGAGGGCATCTGCCGTCAGAACGCCACTTCAAGTTGCAGGCGCAGGAATGTCACATCATCCACTAAGATATTGCTGGTCTGTTCTTTATCAGTGGTATTGAGGTTGACGCAACCATAGTCATCTCCGTCTGCTCCGTGCACCCCTGCCGGGCCGTTGCCGACCTGGGCAGTGGCAGTGTTACCCTCAACACTGATCTTGCGGAACATGATGGAAAAAGCCGTGTTTTCCGCATACTGGTGGCGGTATGTCCCGGTTATGATCCTGCGGTCATCGGCATTGATGCCTGCTGCATAATCGGTATTGTCGTCGATTTTTTCATAGCGCAGGATGAATTCGCCCTTGTCGTGCACTCTGTGGCGCAGTTCAGCCAGCAGGTCATCAAAGTCATTGCGGTAACCGGCCGCGTGATAAAGATAATCCAGTTCCCAGTCGAAATAGGTGTCTGTGTCCCAGATGTTCGGACGAAAGAATTCCTGGTCAAAGCTGGTGTATTGCATCAGAAGATTTGTGCGCAGGTTCGGTTCCCACTTGATTCCGGCTAAGAATGCGGTTTCTCCGTCTTCGTTATCCGCATCGGCATCGATGTTCACATCTTCGTCCCAGCTGTTCCAGGTGTATTCTCCCCACAGCGAGATCCGATGCCAGGGCTTGCCGGTCAGGGACAGGCCGTACCAGTTCATGCGGCGGACAGTATTTACTCCATCAGT
>JAQTRI010000172.1 GCA_028711905.1 Candidatus Wallbacteria bacterium
GAAGTTTCACGATGCAGTTCGGACATGATTCTGTCGCATTCAGCCTGAATTTTACTCATTAGTTTTGCTGGGTATCTGTATGCCCAGTCCTTAGCTAATCCGTGATAATCGACATCCTTGCCGTACTTCCATTCCGAGCATCCGTACATCAAAGGGGTCCGTCCCATGCGATCACGGCTGTTGACATCCATGCCTGCATCAAGCAGGGTTTTCAACAAGGACAGGCGTTTGTGCTTGGCTGCATAATGCAGGGCATTCATACCGTATCTATCGGTCAAGGTCAGATATGCTCCATGCTCAATGAGCATGGCTGCAATATCATCCCACCTGTAACTGATGGCCAGCATCAATGGCGTGCGCTGATACTGGTCAGAGGCGTTGATATCTTCACCCTTGCCGATCAGTTCAGGAATCTGCTTGTAGCAAGGAGATTCAAGTGTATCTCCGAGGTTCCACCGAGACATGGCATCGATCAGAGGATAGCGCTTGTACGGCATAGGCGGGAGAAGAAGGATTTGCTCTAAGCCGTGACAGGAGCAAAAGAAGTTAATGTGAGTGATGTAATGTTCGATCCGATATGTACCGCCTCTTGGGCAATACACTGGGATTATTATAGAGCTTCTGAAAGCTATGAGTGAATAGATATTATCTGGAGGTGCTCCATCCACTCCCAAATACCACTCGATTGGTTGGCCAAATCTTCCTTGAAACTCATGATATTCAGGTAAAAACTTCTTCAATCCGTAAAGTTCCACCAGGATATCTTGTATGCCATCTTGACCTAAGTAATTCCTTAATTTTTCCCACAAATCAAAGCGGGAATTTTTGCACATCCATAACGCTTTTTCTTCTTCCTGTCTGACGCGGGTGATTACTTGGATTTTTTTGTCGAACCAGGCTGCGCAACTTAGTAATAGCACCGATTCGACAATCAGCGCCAGGATGATTGCTACTTTCAATCGAAAACTATTGTTTTCCATGCTTTACACCAGTACCGGAATAGGGGGAGGTGTAATCACCATAAAGGCGACAGTTGCTGCCTGGCCATGGGACAGAGTTCATGGCTTCGCTGATCTTGCGTGTTTTATTCGCTACGACATGGTTGGCAATGTCCTGAAAGACTTTATACAGATAATCGAAACTTAGCGAAGGGTAGGTATCTTCATGAAAACCAATGTAACAGCCTTTGTCGTCGTGCCCAAAAGCCTTTCTCCAGATGTCTCCGGCTTCCATGTTATGGCTGGTTCCCGCTGTACTGCACGCATGCATGACAACGAAATTAACGATTCCGGTACCTGAACTTACATTGGTTTCGATGGTTCGTTGATAGAAACTGGCACTATGGGCACCGTTAAGGAATTCTTGATCAGATGCATACAAAAAAACCCCCGGACCCTTGTCCGGATTTACGCCACCATGACCACCGTAATAAAACATGTCATAATCAGTCAACTGAAACTTAGGATTCGGGATTTCAAAATCTTTACCTAAAGGAGCAAAGGTAACTGTAACATTGTAGAGCCTTACCAACTCAATTAATGTTAATAGGAAAAGATAAAGAGATACTTCATCATCAGATTCGAAATCTACCCCGAAGTACTTCTTCCATTTCTTTTTACCTTCATCGTCAAGGACGGTGAGACCACCCTTCTTAAACGGATTGTATGCGCACACCGCCAAAGCCGCTTTTTTAACGATCTTCTTGTCTTCTTTTATCTGCGGAGCCACTCCCCAGCATCGGAACATTGAGTAGTTCTCAATGCTTGTATCGCTTTTCAACACATGATACGAATTGCTTCCCACAGGCACTGTCTCGCCGTCATAATGTGACGGCACCACATAGTATGCTTCGGACCTGTATGTCCAGTTTTTGACCTTTTCGCAGATGATTTCCTTGTCCTTGACGAAATTGGTCTGGACCTTTACCACAGCCTGGATGTCAGTGAAACCCGGTTTGAAAACCTGAAAGAAGAACTTGGCGTTTTTGTTGTTGTACTGTGATTGATCGATGGTTTCGCAGCTTTCGGGTGTAAACACGGCATTGGAAGCTCCGTAATACTTGGCTTCTTTGGCTTGAATCTCGTCAGTGCCGATTCCCGGACCCATCCAGAGCGGAATGTCCATCGGAATCGATGTTCCGCCGATGATCAGGTCGAATCTCATGCGCTCTTCCCCAGGCCGCTTCACAGTTGCGATCCGGCCGTTGTCTGAAGGCATCGGCGAATGAACAACGATTTCGATCGACTCGTTCCGTGCGACAAAGTGCCTGCTGTCAACATCCGTTTCGTCGAAAATGAGCTCGATTTCCGTTGTGGTCAGAGGATTTCGCGGAATCATCCTGATCAGATCCTGTATCTGGGTGTTGTATTCTGTCAGGAAATTGATGTTCACCTTGACCGGATCGCCGTAATTCGGTGGGAAACCACATCCCTTGCCATCGTTGGGTACATAGAGCGGAACATACTTGATTCGGCGGCCCTCTTCGTTGACTAAGCTCAGGGGTGCCATGACATCCCCCTCCACCCAAACGAACCTGTCCACTGCCTTGCTGCTCTTTTTCCCGGTAAAGATTCCGGCATCGATTTTGCACTTGGCAGTGATGATGCGGTCCATGAAGTCGCCGGACAGATGGGTGTATCTCGCCTCATTGCCCATGGGATCGAGATTGAAGTCAACACCTTGTGTGCCTGTGCACTCCCATTTCCAGTCGTCAGGAGACGGCAGCGGGATCATGTCCGATGTTTTCTCGGTGTTTGCGTAAATAACATTTACAACTTCACTCCTCTTTCTTCTCTGCATCTTCCGCTTTGTCTACAGGCACTGGTTTTTCGAAACCGTAACAACCGCCTATCAATTCGCCAGTCTCAGCATCGATAAATGCATTAAAACCTCTTGCATGTAACTCTTTGATCACATCCGGATTGTCGATATTCACACGAATTACCCAAGCCAGCCTGTTCACATTTGAATCTTTGACACATATGTCACAAAAGAAAGCAGATTTAAGCGGGTAAATGAAAGTCCCGTCGAAAAAATCATTCTTCCGGACAATGTATTTGCTGGGCTGTTCGTAGCTATAATGCACTGAACTCATCAAACCGGCCTCAATGAGATTGAACAAAGCGAATCGCCAGGTAATAACTCGCTTCAGCACATTTAATGCAGTGTCGGCAGTGATTTTTTCATTGATGCTGCAACGCCGACCTTCGTCAACGCGAAGTGTAAACAATGTGCCATCTTTATACATCGCAACACCAATTTCATCATTCAGATAAAAAAAGCCCTGGAGCATTCTGCGCCATCTAAAAATATCGCATTGCTTTTGCGTTTCGCGCGATATCAAGCAGTATTCATGTTCAAGATCCAGTTCAGGATTAAAGATTCTGACAAACTTTTTTGCCGCAGCATAGGTGTCGATGTTGTGGCCGGCAGCATTTTCTATGTTGAATTTGTAATCAAAATTGGAATATCCGGCTGGTCTGCGTTGATTGGTGTAATATTTCAAGCAACAACCATGATAGACATAAGAAGCGCCCATTTCACTGGTTGTTAACTTGGTTCCATCAGCTTTTTCTTTCCATTCCACAACCTCTATCTTGCCCATTACATCTGCCTCAGAGGCCAGATACTGGGCGGGAATTAACTTTAGCAGCAGTTCCTTGGCTGCATCCGAAACCCTGGCAGCGGATTGGAATGAGCATAAGATGAAAGCAAGCAGCAAAAAAATTCTATACATCACTGATTTTTCGATCCCGTCAATGTATAGTGTTTTTTTCCTGACATATAAAAATTATCAGTATTTATCGTATCTATAGAGATCAGCCTATCATGAGGACTCCAATCATGAGCCTTTGGTATTGCATAATTCTTGGCATCCCAAGCATCAGGACCCTCTGCCAATTTCGCAAAAAAATACTCCGCCATTTTTAACAAACCGGTTGGATTGATTATACCGCGCCAGCCAAGATAGACCCTCATAGCAGAGCTGGGGTAGTCAAAAACCTCATCTGGGTCTTCTGGAACAGGTGGAGGAATTGTATAATCCTGGCCAGGCGCAGGAAGATTTAAAGGGATGCCATATTTCCTGAGAAATTTTCTTAATACAACTACTTGATTGACCTGCCCATGGCCTCCGCATAACTCACCCAAAATTTGTTCGTTAACCGGCAGGTAGCCCGAATGACAGGAATTGATAAACACCATATCTAACGAATCTATTGTGATGTTAATGTTATCCGGCCAAATCAAACCATTGTAGTTCCAAAACCAACCATCGAAATAGCACATGTAGCCAAGATATCTTTTGAAGTTGGCGTTGAGTTCCTCCTCACAACTGTGGCCTTGAAAATAAAATATTTTACAGTATCTCATTTCCTTAAACAGAGTTTTCTCAGTTGGAAATTTAAGAATTGTTACCTCTGAAAACTTGTAGTTTTCGAGTGTTTTCCTGATTTCATCCAAGTTTTCGCCCGAATAATCGCTGAAACCATGCACCAACAATATTATGCCATTGCTCTGTGATGTATTACTTGTCTTCTGTTCCTCTCTCGTGCTGACACTGTAACTCACAGCAATATCAGGGGTAAAGTGATCCGTTGCCATGGGATGAACCTTTAAAGCCCGATACTCTTGATCTTCCAACTGCACAGTGCTCCGCGAAAAGTCCCAGGGTACGGCCACAAACATTTCCTTGGAACGATATAGGTGACCACTGACTTTTTGGCAGGCAATGCCGTCAATGGAATCCAGGTCTTTGCTTGACAGCTTCGCTTCCACAGCATCGCCGGTGATCTTGTCATCGTAGATTTGCACATAAAATCTCACCTTTTTGGCATTCGCTTTGTCATTGTCGATGTCCGTAACATTTTCTTCCGGGCAATATCGATTGGAGGCGAAAAAGAAGCTGTCGAGTCTCTGCTTGCTGATAATGGCCTGCGACTGCCACTGCCAGATCGGGATCGCTAACCCGGTCTCAGCGTGGCCGTCACCAGTGAACGCGACCGTCATCTCTGTATTGCCTGGTTCAAAGCCAGCAGGTTGAGTTGGATACCCACCAGTCGTGCTGGGAGTGATTACTCTGAGCTGCCAGCCGTTTTGGGCAACGAACAGTCCCTTTTCTCTCCAGCTTTCAGCCATGCTGATGTGATAGGCTATCGAGGATTGGTCTGAAATATAAATAACTTCGATCTGGCAGAGAGAATCATTGGAATACGGCCCGGTAAAAAAAACGGACAAACCAAACTGACTTTCAGGGAATACTGGCATTCCGTCATGGGGATTGGTGTCTGGTACATGCATGGGCAGATACTTGAGTCTTTTGAAGTCTTCATTCACCAGACACACCGGCACCTGGTTGTCCCCCTCCACCCACACATACTTGTCCACTGATTTGCCGCTTCTTTTCCCTGTGAAAATCCCGGCATCGATTTTGCACTTGGCAGTGATGATGCGGTCCATGAAGTCGCCGGACAGATGGGTGTATCTCGCCTCATTGCCCATGGGATCGAGATTGAAGTCAACGCCTTGTGTACCTGTGCACTCCCATTTCCAGTCACCGGAAGACGGCTGCGGGATGTGCGCCGGGGTTTCATCAGAGTCGGCATACACGATCCTGGCTGTGAACACCTCGGACGAACCGATCGGCATGTCGTCCACAATCGGTGTGATGCTGACACGCAGCACCCTGGTGATCAGCAGTTCCTTGACCTCCAGCGCATAATCATCCCCATCATCAATTGTGATGCTGTCGCAGTATGCTGCAGCTGCTGCTGCAAAATACTGGTGCGCGGTCTGGTGATAATTCCCTTCCTCTTTTCCCAGAGCGCACAAACCCAGACCCCGGTTGGCTCTGAGCAGGAGATATGGCTTGTTCACATCAGAAAGCGTCAGATCAAAGATCTTTCTGTACCATTCTTCAGCAGAAACATACTCCTTTTTCCCGCACAGGGCATCGCCTTTGCCGACTAAGCAGTACGGAAAATCCAGGGCCGTGGGATAGGTTTCCATGCACCTGTCAAAGTACTCGATGGCTTTGTCATACTCTTCAAGGTGCAGATGAACCTCGCCGATATACCGCAGGCTTGCTGCCGCGAACCTGAGATACCCGAAGTTCGATGGGCTGTACTCAAGCATTTTATGCATTTCCTCAATCGCCTTCAGACCGGTTTCACGCTGCTTCTGTCTGTCCCTGGCGATTGTGCGATAACAGTCGGACAAGAGCTTGAGGTTTTCTCCGATGTAATATTGGGCCTGCATCCAGTACAGTTCCTTGATGCCGGCCATGGCCAGGACTTTGCGCAGAAAATCGTTGGCGAGCAGATAGTATTTTTCCACTCCTGCCATGTCCTTGTTTTTGCGGCATATTGCAGCTGCCTCGCTGTACCGGAACGAGGCATCGAACGCGCAGCGCATGTAATCCCTGCCTGTCGGATACTCGATCAGATACATAGCGTAACTTTCTCCGGACTGCAGCACATACTCCATGCGATAGTTGGACTCATGGGCGGTGGGTCCGTAATTTCTGGACATCTGGTGAAAGCTGTTGGCGATCTGGATCAGCATTGATCCGGATGCCGCATAGTCCGGGTATTTGCTCCGCATTTCCCTGTATGCATCAATGCCGAGCAGGCAGTAGTGGTCCTTTTCTTCCAGGGTTGGGAGCAGTGACAGGAGGCTGCCTATGCTCATACCTGTATAGATCGATCCGGCCTTGGAATAATAATCCGGGCTGCGAACCTGATCAGGGTGTTCGCGGGCAGCCCTCAGATACTGAATTCCG
Organism: Candidatus Wallbacteria bacterium; assembly: GCA_028711905.1. Taxonomy (GTDB): domain Bacteria; phylum Muiribacteriota; class JAQTZZ01; order JAQTZZ01; family JAQTZZ01; genus JAQTRI01. The sequence goes on from JAQTRI010000172.1 coordinate 6,779, forward strand.
GCCTCCTGATAATGCGCAATCCTTTTTTCGTCACTCAAGCTCTTGATTTCAGCGAGTTTCCAATATGACTCGGCCACGAATCCGCGCAAAAAACCGTAGCTCAATGCACCCATGACCTGAGTTGCAGGTTTCGGAAATTCTTCGAGGTTCTGCAGATAGACCTGCAGAGCGTTTTCGTAATACTGCTCTGTTTTCTGATCATTGATGCCGAGCAGCCCGAGCCTGAACCAGGTGTTGCCGAGCTGGATCTGGACATTGTCCGGCTTTTTGTTGATTTCCAGATCCTGAGTGTCCGAAAAATTATCGAGCTGATGGCGGTACGCAGCAGCAGCCTTCAGATAGTATTCTTCCCGCCTGGCGCTGCTCAGCCCGCTGAGCTTTCCCAGGGACTTCTCGCAGATGCTGCCGATCTCGTAGTGTATGCTTTGCTTGATGAACGGGTCTGGGGCGAATGAATCCACATCTTCGAGATATGCCACTGCTGCAAGATATGCGGACTCGGTCTTGTCCATGTCATAAAGATACATGGAAAGCCCATCGTAAAAGGCCTGTC
>JAQTRI010000173.1 GCA_028711905.1 Candidatus Wallbacteria bacterium
CTACAACTTCTCCCGGCTGGATCTCAAAACTGATTTTCTTCAGCACTTCCTTGCGTCCATCATAAGAAAAGCTCACCTCGCGAAAATCAACGGCTCCTGACACATGGTGGTAATCCACGATTCCCTGGTTGTCACATTCGCGGAAACTGGCATCATCGAGAAATTCATAAATTCTGCGGGCAGCCCCTTCAGCCTGCTGAAGATAGTTGTTCACTGTTGTCAATCTCTTGATCGGAGTGAAAAGAATACCCAGTGCTGCAAGAAAAGAGAAAAGATCTCCCCCTGTCATCTCACCCCGTACTGTCATGTACCCGCCATACATGATCACAAAACAGATAGCCATGGAATTGAACATTTCCACTACAGGAAGAACCGAAGCAATCACTCTGTTGTTTTTCAGACATATCACGAATGTCTCTTCATTGATTTTATCAAAGCCCTTGCTGCGGTTCTCTTCAAGAACAAAGGCTTTGATCTCTTTCATGGCAGAAAAGCTTTCCTGGAGATAGGCGGAGATGTCCCCGACTTTATCCTGCTGCTGATAGCTCAAGCGCCTGATCTTGCGCGAAAATCTGGTGATTACAAAAATGACGGGAGGTATCACAACTAAAGAAATGACCGCCAGGCGAGAATTGACGAAAAAAATGTATCCCAGAAGCATAATGATGGTAAGTGTGTCACTGACAACTGAGACTAAGGACTGAATAATTCCCTGCAGCAGCAGAGCGTCGCTGGTGAAGCGCGCCATCACCTGCCCCAGCTGATGCCTGTAATAAAAGCCCATATTATAGCGGATCAGCCGATCGAAAATGTCCTTGCGTAAATCCTTGATCATGCCATTGCTTACAAAGGCCGCTAAAAAGATCTGCCCAAACTGGAAAACTCCTTTTACAAACATGATGCCGAGAATCGCCAGGGTAAATCCGACCAGTTTTTTACTCCCGCTTCCTGAAGGGAGTACTTCATCTACCAGAACTTTCAACAGGTATGCTGGAGCGGCATTCCCCCCGGCAACGAAAATTGCCATTAAAGATGATGCGAATGCCTTGCCGAAATAGGGTTTTCCGTAAGACAGAAGCCTTCGGGTATATGCATTCATCAAAGGACCTCGATCATTTTTTCGGCGATCCTTTGTGAAATGTTTTCCCCCTTCAATGTATCCCAGATCTTGCTGCATTCACTGTCAATCTGTTTCCCCGGCGGCATATCCGTAAGCCTGTCTTTTAAAGTTCGTGCATTGAAACCACTCTGGATCAACTCCGGGTAAACTTCGCCGCCGGCAAGAATATTAGGCAGAGAATAGTGCTTGAGCCTTATGCGGTCTTTGAAATACTGGTAACTGAGCCAGGTTGTCCTGTATACGACTACAGTTGGAATTGAATAATACGAGAGTTCCAGCGCCACTGTGCCGGAACATGCTACCGCTTTTTCCAGAGTCCCCATTTTTTCGTACTTGGATAATGGCGACACGAACTGTAGCGGCAAATCAGTTCTGGAAATGATCCGGTTGATCCTTCGGCTGAACTCGTCTGACGAGTCGGCAAGAAAGAGCAGGAATTCACCGCCGGTTCCGGACAGGGCTTCCAGAATAACCGGGAGAGTGTATTCTATTTCATCAGGCCGGCTTCCGGGAAAAATACCGATCCGCCCAGGCACAGGTGTTCGCCTTGCCGTTGTGCGCAATTCCTCATACAGCGGATGGCCAAAATAAAAAGACGGTACCCCGGTACTGCAGAGCTGTTCGTGTTCAAAGGGAAAAAGCGGAAACACGGCCGAACATTTTTTCAACAGCACAGACCGTTCCGGAGACCAGGCCCAGAATTTCGGGGGAATTAAATAAACCGCCTTTTTGCCTCTTTCTGCGGCATAGCTCAGCAGACGCAGATTGAGACCGGCGAAATCAACTAAAATCACACCTTCGCTGCGCTCTATCTTTCTGCGAAGTTTCATCAGAAGATGAACAAAGTAAGGCATGCGCAAAAATAGACCGGAAATTCCCATGACAGAAGATTTCTGGATCTGATTGGTAATCCTCCGGCACTTTTCTTCCATTTCCGGGCCGCCATACCCGGTGACTACAAAGCTGTCCGCCAGATACGGGATCAGGCGTGCAGCGTAAAAGTCCGCTGATTTTTCAAAAACACTAAAAAGTATCTTCCGCACTTGTCATACCCAGCACAGAAATGTTATGCCTGCGCGTCCTTTCAAGAAACTCGGATTTATCAAGAATCAGAGTTTTTCCCGCCTCCAGCGCAATTGCTCTGGTCTGGCTCTTTACAAGAATTTCAACGGTGTTCATTCCTACAACAGGAATATCGAACCTCATGTCCTGATCCGGCTTGGCCACCTTGACCACAACGATTCCACCGCGGGCCAGTTCTCCTCCCCGCAAAATAGCTTTATCAGTGCCTTCTATGGCTTCAACCGCCAGAACTGCCTTTTTCTTCACAACCACAGTTTGACCGATATCCATATCAGCGATTTTTTTCGCCATCCTGAATCCATAACGAATATCTTCCATGGTTTCTGCGTCAGGTTCGATCCTATTGAGCACTCCCGGCAGCGCCATAAGATCAGGGAGATATTCCGCTGAGTTTCTGACATTGATGCCATGCCTTGTCAGCTCAGATACAAAGGCTTTGAGCAGCACCTCATCATTGCGGTTTTTTAAGTTTTTCAGAAGCTTGCGCAGCCTCTCGTCCAGCTCGATGTCGGTAAACATGATGGTCTTCCTGATTTTGCCTGCCATGAAGACTTCCTTGACATTTTCTTCAATAAAGGTATTGACGATCCGATCGAGTTCTCCAACACTCAGCCACACCAGCTTATCGGAAAGCTTTTCCAGCGCAGGGTCGGCCTCCTCCTTGATGGCGACAGCCATCACGGTCATTCCTCTTTTTTTGGCCTCTGTGACAAGGAGGAGCGGGAACTTCCCCGCACCGGCCACTAATCCGATCCTTTGTTTCACAATGTCCTCCTATACTGAACAGAAATCAGCCCTCGTCCGGAAAACTCGTTCGTAATTGTAATTCATCCCTGGGGTTTTGTCTATCCGCCGGTTATTGTTTTTTTGCCTCCGCTCCGCTAAAATAGAAATAAAAAAATGGAGACGGCGATGAATAAAAGGCGTCTAGTGTTTTGTTTGCTCTTGATATTTCTGGAAATTGCTGAGGCCAAGGTGGAATTTCTCTATTCGTACACTGGTCAGAATTTCCCGTTTCTGGGTATGATCAATGGCACAGATGTAAACATCCGGGAAGAACCCAATCTCAAATCAAGGTCCATCAAAAAAGCCGCTATCGGAGAAACTTACTACATCACCAATTCGACACAAGGGTTTTACCAGCTGCGGATGCCTCCTCTCAGGGGCTGGATTTCGGTGGATTACATCGCACTTGACCCGGAGGATGATACCCTGCCGATGATTAAATTCGGCACTCTGACCGGAAATGATGTCAATCTCCGCAAAGAGCCTTCGCTGAAATCCCCAGTGATCAGCAAGCTCAAAAAAGGAACTGAGTTCATCATTTATAACGAAGAAGCGGGCTTCTATGATGTCGAACTGAAAGAAACCCGCAGGGCATATATCCACAGAGAATTAATTTCTCCCAAGCGCAGCAGCTGCTTCATTGTCAGCGGAGACCGGGTTAATCTGCGCAGCGGACCTGGAACCAGCTACGCTAAAACAGGCATACTCTTTGAAGGACAGATTGTCACAGTGATTAAATTTACCGATGATTTCGGACGAGTTCTCCTTGAAAACGGGAAAAGCGGCTGGGTGTCTGCCCAATACCTGAAAAAATCGGAATCTTCCCCTGAAGTCTCATCCCGGGAAACCATCCTCAATCATTTCAAAGAAGAAAATCTGATTCAGGTAATCAGCCTCGGTGAAAAATTTCTTTCCTCCTCCCCGGTTCTGGACCAGGAAGTAACCAGGGCGGTGGTCATTGCCCATTACAGCCTGAGCGATTATGCCCGGGCACTCTTTTACATCAGCCAGATCAAAAAACAGGCGCCGGAGTATTATCTTGGCGAACTGGCCGGACTGGAAGAAAAAATCAATATGCATCTGGGAAGATACCAGCTCCTCGATATATCAGGGGCTAGAAATCTTTCGTCCTGCGACCTTCAACTTGACGGAATCGAGGATTACCTCTTCCTGAGGATTGACCCGGAAAGCAGTTTTGTCTCTTTCCACAACTGGGAAAACCGCTTAGTCAGTGGTATGAAGTCACTGACTCTTTCCAAAGAAATCGATGACTTCTACTTCCGTTCCCTTGATCTGGACAATGACAGCAAACCCGAACTGGTAGTCCGGTCCGGAATGGAACTTCTGGCTTATTCCTCTCTTGATGGCCGCAGCTTCACTTCCATCAAACTTCCATCCGTCGAAGACATTTGTTTTGAGGAGCGTCATTCATTGAAACTTTACGGTCTGCAGAAAAAAGGGTCTGCCTGGCATGTTTTCCGCGAAGGCATCCCATTTGGAACCGGGTCCAGAACCAGCCAGCCTCTTTCATTAGACCTGACCAGACCCTCTCTGTTTCCAGCTTATTTAAACACTGAGGAACCCCATTTTTTCCTGGTCAGCAAACCTAACGGCATCTGGAAAATCACCTGGGATAAATCATTAAAGGTCACTCCATTGAATCTACCTCCATACCTGCAAAAAAAAGGCATCCTCTCGGCATCTCCTGTTGACTACAACTTTGACGATGTATCAGATCTTCTTGTGATCTTCTCAGGTTCTGAAATTGAGCCTTCTGTTTTAAAGATTTTCCGGGTCAAAGACGACACCCTGGTTGAGGTCTACTCACTCGAAATTTCGGCCCTGGCTGCCAGGGGCGTTGATCTTGACTGGAACGGCAAACTCGACATGATAGTGATTTCGCCGAAATCCCAGGTTTACATCCTGTTCGACATCAACTGCAACTGACGTGAGGATATTTCTGCTGGCCGTGGGCGCGATAAAGAAAAAAGAGATTAGAAAATTGATCGACGAGTATACTTTGTGGCTGAAGCCGTACCTCCCCTTCACCACCGTAGAGGTGCAGGCAAGCCGTCCTGCCAGGGGACGCGATTGCCGTGAAGAGGAAGGCGCGAGGATTTCCAGTTTCCTGACAGGAAAAAAAATGCGGCTTATTGCTCTTGATGAAAGCGGCGTGAATGTATCAAGCCACCGTTTCTCCGAAATGCTCGAAAACCCCGGATGCGACCTGTGCTTTGTGATCGGCGGTCCAGAGGGACTGTCCGACAAAATCAAATCAAGAGCCGATCAGCTTATGAGTCTGTCCCGCATGACTTTCACCAGCGATATGGCACGACTTGTGTTTACAGAACAGATTTTCCGCGCTGTTAAAATAGCCCGGGGGGAGCCTTACCATCGCTAAGCAGTTTGAGATTCTATACCAGGACTATTGCAACGCCCTGCTCGGCTTTCTCAAGCAGGACCTGGACTTCAAGACCAGCGGCCAGCTTTCCTTCCCGTCTCTTTCTCTGTTCCGTCTGCTTGAGCACCTTTCAGCAGGCATTCTCAGCATCGATGAGTTAAAAAAGATTATAAGCAACCTTTCGGAATTCAAGATCAGGATTTCTCCTCAAGCTTCCGACTCCAGGCTTTCTCCCCTTTTTCCCCCGGTTTTCATGGTCCTGTTTCTATACTTCAGGAATTTCCCTCTCCTGTTCTCAACCATGGATAAAATCAGGGATCTTTTTGTGCCAGACCCTCCCGGGGATCACGAAATACGGGATTACTACTCCCTCTGCCACGCTGCCTTTAAAACCAGATTCACCACAGGTGAGTTCGATGAAGAGGCTTTCCTTTTCTTTCTGCTTAACAATGAGGCCGCACGATCAGAAATCGTGCTTTCCGGCATCAAATCTTTTGAGGGAATATCTCTGGCCATGGAGGGCAATTCCCGGGCACTGGAAAAGCTCACTTCCCCGGAAAAAGTCGCGCTTGATGTTTTGGCACATTTCCGTGGTTCCCTGCGCGAGACTTCTCTGCCGGGAACAGGACCTGCTGCCTGGTCAGGATTTCTTACCGGAATCTTTCATAAACAACAGCTTCCCGATAAAATTGAGCCTGAACTTGAAGAATTCATCAATGAAGCCCTTGACAATTTCTGGTGTCTGATTAACGAGGAACAGAGAAATGATCTACCTGTTTAAACTGATTGATCTGTTCTTCGGGACGAGCACATACTTTTCATTGAGAATCGATGAAATTGCTTTTCTGGCCGGAGGAAAGCGTTTTGACCTGGCAGAAAAAGCCCTTTTCCAGCTTGAGGAGGACGCTGCTTTTCTGCGTTACCGGAAAGAACTTCACGCCGAGATCTTTTTCTTCCTGGCAGAACTCTACTATATGTGGGGAAAACCACATCTTGCATTGGATTTCTGCCTTAAATCCAGAGAAATCGTTCCAAGAATCGAATTTACTTTTCGCGCAGGCTGGATCCAGTTCCATGCTTTTAAAGAATTGGACAAAAGTCGCGAATATTTCCTGTCCTGCCTGAATTCACAGCCGGGATTCCATCCCGCACTTTTTGCTCTTGGCGAGGTTGAACTGCAACTCCACAATCTGGACGCGGCGGAAAAATATTTCCGCTTAGCACTCGACCAGAAAAAAGACCCCGCTGTTTTCCTGCATCTTGGTCAGATTCTTCTCAACAAGGAAAATTTCTCCGACGCTCTGGACGCGCTTAAATCAGCCTTGAAACTTTCTCCTGAAAGCGCTGAGATCAATTATTTTCTCGGGTGCGCCTTTTTGCGCGAGGCCGACCATACCCAGGCGCTCTACCATTTCAGGCAGGCCACTTTTTTTGATAACAGTTATACCCTGGCCTATTATGAAATCGCCCGGATCTATCACCTGATCCTGGGAGAAACCGACAAAGCGATCATAGCCTATAATAAAATTCTTGAATTCAAACCGGAAAGTGATGAAGCCCTTTTCAATTTAGCTCTTATCTTCTCACGGCTCAAGAGAAATACCGCTAAGGCCATGCAGCTCCTCTTCAGGCTTCTCAAATATCATCCCCGCCACCAGCAGGCAATTTCTCTCCTTTGTGACATATACACTGGAACCTGGAATTATGGACTGGCCCTGAAGTATCTGGAACAGCTTGAGCCTGCTCCGGAAAATCAGCTCCGCATGGCAGATCTGCTTTTTAAGCTGTGTTCGTGGACCAGAGCGGAAGAGATTTACATTGATCTTTATCAGAAAGGTTTTACAGAAGTAGAGAACAAAATCAAAAAGATTGCCCTTTTCCCGGGAAACAGTGTCTGCACAT
>JAQTRI010000174.1 GCA_028711905.1 Candidatus Wallbacteria bacterium
CAGCCTTGTTCAGGCGGCCAAGGCCCGGGCAAGAGGATACAGGACTTCAAAAAATCTGATAACGATGATCTACATGATCACAGGAAAACTTAACTATGGCTTACCCACATGAAACAGCGAGGAACCACTTAAATTAGGGGATCTGAACTGCTGCAGTGGAATCAAAGTCATTCCCAAATCATCTACTATTGGCAAAATCCCATCATCAGTCGCCAGAGGTGGCTCGTTGTATCTATAAGCGAACTCCACAAGCCAAGCGCATGAAAATTTGTTAAGATTATCCAGCCCGTCACTGTAGTAGCTATCTGTATTTATTCTTTCGGGAGGCCCCTGAAAATAGTTGTAATAAGTGGGATACTTCTCAGCTTTTGTCATCACATACAGACAAATCGCTTTTCTTTTTTCCTGTGAGATTCCATGTATCCAAGTTAGCTCCCCCCTGTATAAGGCGGTATCCTTAAATGCTTGTAACGAGTTGTAACGTATGGCTTTACGCGTTGCCGCCCCTCTGCCTACAGCTTCAACTATAGTGCCATCGTTGGATTTAAAACCACTTGGTGGTACAAGTGGATAGTGTCCAACCCAGATTGCATTATGCATGGCTTCAGAAGCAAAATCAGTTGCAAAATTGCGAAAAATTATATCCCCTATTTCACCGACATGCTGGCCAGTTAATGCAAATAAATTTATTCTTGTGACAAACGTAAAAAGAACCACAAGCAAGTAAATTCTTGTCATTTTATTCTCCCTCTTTTTCGATTTGTTTCAACAACGCTTCCATATGCTCTATGCAATAATCGTCGTTTGTAGAATTGATCCTATCTTGTAATATTTTTCCCAATCTTTGATCCTTGCATTGTATTAGCAATTTTGTACAGAGAATTGCTCCAAAGTCGTCTAATTCGGAGAATTTTTCTAAAATGATTTTCTCTATGGTTTGGTCAACATGATTATTGAGCGCGCTTGAAGCATTACCTCTCAGGACAATCGACTCTTCATTGTTCAATAGTATCTTTAAAGCAAGATAGTGAACATCCGGGTCCGACACATAGAAAACGGATGAAATGGCATTTGATTTAAATAAATGTTCACTGGAAGCGATTCCGATCTTAATGTATGGAATTGCGCTTTCAGGGTCAATCATGCTTAAAGAAAGTAGCGCCACACCTTTTGTTTCAGATTCATGATTCTCACTTGTAATGATTTGCTCTAACAGCTTGGTAGACTCGTTATTTTTTCCAAATGCCCGTAATGCATATGCACAAGCCTTCATTTCTTCCTCAGTTGTGTAGTCTGTATCTTGCATGGCGGAATGTAGCAGATCAAGCGATTTCTTTCCCGATCTCAAGCTGATTAAAGCTTGGCCCCTTTGTGTATCGTTTTTATCTTCTGCAATTTCTATTATTCTGTTCATAGATGCTTCCGATGAAATCTCGCTTAAACTTATGATCGCGACAAACCTAACTTCATCGGTCTCCTGCGCCTTAGTCAGATCAATCAAAGATTCCACAGCTTGATTGTCCTGGATTTTTCCAAGCAATTCGATGATACCCAAACGGAAAAAATCCAGAGAAGCATCTCTGGACATGTCAATGATGGGTGCAACAAGCTGGTTTTTGTTATCCAGAAGGAATTGCAGGCTCAGCGAATCAGCATATCCGAAATCTGAGACCATTTTAACTAATCCATTCAGCTTTGAAAGTTTAATATCATCGATCTTCCCCCTGTACTTCCTCAAATACTCCCTTGCCCACACGATCTTATCCAGATCGATTTCTTCAGTGCCTCCGGAAAGCGCAGTCTCATCAGTTCCGGGAAGAAAATCGCCTGTCGCAGCCTGCGCAATTTCGTTGGTTGCGCTTGGCTGCGGTACCGGGGGTATCGTCTTGGGTATCGCAACAGGTGCCTGGGTGATCTTCGGAGGAGTCGCTGGGGCTCGGCTTTTACCTCGCCCTGTGAAAAACATCATCCCGGAAACAGCAATAACTGCCACCATTACGATTAAAACCTGCTTTTTATTCAAGATTCCCCCCGATTTCCCTTTGTTATTCAAATCCAAGCGTAATTTTCGTATCAAATGCCATTTTGGCCGTAGTTTTCCTGTTTCCTGCTGTCGCCAAGCTCTGGTGACGAGCAACCATACCTTTTCTGCTGTCACCAAGCTCTGGTGACAGGCAACCGAAGCTTTTCTACCGTCGCCAAGCTCTGGTGACAAGCAACAAAGCCTTTTCTACTGTCGCCAAAGCCTGGTTGCGATTTTCCAGTAATGGGAGAGGACCGCCAGGCCCTCTCCACTGAAATAATGCATTCTGCAATCATCGAATGTGGAATTCCTGCAGTTCTGTAGCGGATTTCCCCAGCTTGAACATCAGGTAATAGATCAGGCCCCCGGCCTTTTCCGTCATGCTGCCCTTGATGCCGTATTTTTCCTCATTGGCCAGCTTCTTTTGCACATCAAGCGCCTTGGCCTTTTCATCCATTGCAATGAACTTTTCCAGCTCTGCCAGCAGTTCCTTGCCGCCTTCAACCAGTAGGCTGTCGTCCCTGCCTTTTTCCACCAGTGCATCGCCGAACTGCCTGATGAACCCGGCGAATTCCTGGTTGTCCTTTGGGATGCGGTTCTTTCCCATGCTCGTTCCCCCTTTTCGACTTTATTTTTCAGCGCTGTGCGCTGTTATTTTTTATTGAGCCTTCTTTCAGACTATTATTGCTACATAATTCTGTCAATTGGCATTTTTCTTAAATCCGTGTAAGAAATTTCCTACACTTTATGTCACTAAGCCTCTAATAATCAATGCTATTTCCCCAGATAAAGGGCGCAAATAACTCAGCCTGTCAACCAATCTCATTTTGTGTTACCAGTGTCCTTTCAATGTGCCTTGCCGGGACCCAGCTCCGCAATAGCTACGCCGGGCATACAGGTCAATAGACAGATGCTTGAGGGCACGGCCAGTCCCCGGATGCTGCAGTGAAGTAGTCTCCATAGCACCACCAGGCATTGCCGCTGTCCATCGGGATCAGGTCGTCACAATTGCTTGTGTAGGATCCAAGGCAAAAATTACCGAGTACTGCGCCGTTGTTGCCGTCATTGATATTTTTGTATATCGATAACGCCTGCGGAGCATAATAATTGTTCGATCGGGCTATAATCCATAATTCTTTCGCTTTTGCAGGTATGGCTGCTTCTCTCACACCCCATAATTGCGTGAACCAGACTTTGCTTTCGCTGGGCTTTTCCCATCTAATCTGCGAACCGGTGAAAGTCATGTTCAGATCAGGGTAATTGAGCGTAACTCCTTCGATGTTCGGGTTTGTTGGCTGGGTAAATCCCTGTTCTTTGATCCAGGCGCAGTCAAAGCCGTAATCACCGTGGATTTCCGTGTATCCGGCATCGGCTGTGAAGGTGATGCTCGGAGGGGTTCTGTAGTGCAGCTTGCCGTAAAGGTCCGGCGTTGCAGGATTGAAGATGATTGTATATTCATCATAAGCATCGACGGTTACCGCGTTGTTGGCGGAATAGTAAGGAGAATTGTAAAAGGCGTGCACAGTGCCTGCAGGCTCGGTGGATAAATGCCAGCCGAAATATTGGACATTGGCGTATACACGGATTTCCGATTGATACTTGGTGTAAACTCCTGTGACTGTTGTGTCGTGATACACAGGTCCCACATTCTGGGAATCAGGTGTGCGCCAAGTCGGCACATCCAGGAATTCAACGATCAGGCCTGATCCGTACGGCACTGTGATCGGCCCTGTGCCGTTGATCCATTCGCCTGTGACCGGGGCGCTGTATCGCCATGGTGCGGCTATGGGTTCTGTGTTGACTGTGACGGTATAATAGATTCGTTCATATTCTGCGTTTTCAATTTCGTCCGTTCCTTCAGCAAACACGATCCTGCTCGGAGGCTCGATCCAGCCGGCCAGGGGCATGAACTCGATCACCCGGGCTTCGCCGTTGGGTAACCAGACCTCAGCGCCGCTGCTTCTCCAGGCGGTTTCTTCGTGGAAGCGCCATCTTCCGGATGCAGGCTTGAGAATGTTGACTGTGACTTTGGTGCAGTTGATCGGGTCTTTGTCGCGGGTATATGCCCAGGTTTTGGTGATGTCGTTGCTGCCGATGTCGATAATTTCCGGCTGCGGGGCGATCCAGCCGGTGATTTGTTTGAATGTGACTGAAACCGAGGTGTCTTTCTCCACCTCCACTGCATCCCCTGTTTTCAGCCAGGTCTGCCCGCCATTGATGCTCCAGGCTGCGCCGACTGCATCGGAAGGGGTGAGAAAGCCGGTGAGGGTGGAGGGGCAAACCGCTGTTGGCCATTTGTAAATTGTCTCACTTCTGTTGCCGGCCATATCGTAAGCTGTAAGCTCAAGTGAAAAAAGGTGGACTCCTTTCCCCTTGATTTTGGGATCAAGGGTGTACTTCGCCTTCAACTCTTTTTGGCCTTGTTCATACTCTAAAAATACTGGTTTATCATCCATTTTAAATTCTATCCGTTTAATCCCGGAATGCTCATCAAAGCCACAAACATCAATTTCAATCGGTTTGCTGAAAAATTCCGGCAGAGCCTGGCCTTTGTATTCAAGAGAAGCAATCGGGGCAATGGCATCAGAATCGATGAGCCTTATTGAATTCCATTGTTCTCGCGGATGTAACATTCCTATAAGTCCATACCCTCCGGGGACGAATACAATACGACTTTTTGTTGCGTAGTTAAATGCCAGTTCGCAGAGCCAGGCACAGCTCATGATGTTTTTGCTGTCTATACCATCTTCGTAGCGTTCAAATCCATCCTCTGGAACATAATGATTTCGTGGTTCGTTCAATACAACAAAATCAATGTCCTTCCTGCCCCATCTGAAAGGATCCCATTCCATGTAGTACATAGGAGCGCGTTTCGTTTTTGTTTCGGCATAAAAGCAAATATCTTGTCTCTGCCTGTTAGTCAAGCCGGCAGACCATGTTTTAGCACCCTTATAAGTCCCTTGATAGAGAAACCGAACACCTGGAGTGTTTTTAAAATCAGAAAGGCTGATATATCCTATCTTATGAAAATCAGGGAGATCATTAGATGCTTCGATGACTCTGAGAGTCTCAGAGCCCCTAAGTCCAACAAACAACCCATTATGTCCGATTTCAGGGCTTTGAACCAATATCCAAGCGCCGAATAGACCATCGCGGAAAACAATGTCGCCAATCTCTCCAGGGTTGCAAGGCTGAAAAGCATATAAACTTAAGGAAAGGAACAGAAACCCCAAGAATGATGTCATGAAAATCCTGCTCATTTTTCCCCCTTAATACTTCGTATACAATTTCGCAAGTCATCTTTCATGTCCCAATCTTGACCAATGTATGTGTTTATTCGTTCTTCAATGACCGGTATTGCTTTCACATCCTTGTGCGCAATAAATATCAAGCATGATTTTGCCATACCCCATTCATCCAATTCATTGAACCTGTTTCTAATCTTTTCTAAAGTCAGGTCATTCAACTTCTCCTTTTTACTTAAAATTCCCGCTACGCTCCCACGTATGAAAAAATCTTCGTGATTGTTGAGAAGTATCCCCACTAATTCATCAGTCAATTCCTGGCCTAAATCCCCATGGTGGTAAATTAGATACATGACAGCTTTTGAGCGAATGTCTTGGTCTGCGCTGGCGATCGCTTTTTTTATGTATGGTAATGCTTCATCAGGATCCACCTTCACCAATGTTTCCATAGACATACATATCAGCTCTTTTGTAACTCCCTCATCCACAATGATTTCTTTCAGCAACTCTGATGTCCTTGAATTTTTGAACGCCCCCAGGGAATATACCGCTGCCACCTTGTCATCAACAGATCTGTTACTATCTCTGGCAACATTGTGTAAAAAATCCTCTGTTTCCTTGTCCTTGAATTTCCACATGAAAGTCAAGGCCAAGCCGCTATCCCCGCTTTCAGGATCGGATGCTATTTGCATCAATACCTTCTTTACAGCTTCGCTTCTGTAATCACCTAACCCCAGCATCTTGACTGCATTTTCACGGACCCGTTCGGGAAAAACTTTAGCAGTTGTCGCAATCAATATCTTTTCCGCGATCGCGCTGTTTTTTTTGGTGCTGCCAATCATTTCGACTATGATTCTTCGAACATTTTCATCAGCTTTGCTGTCTTGTGCAATTTCCCCAAGGGGTTCAAGCAAATCCTGGAAATTCGCCTCAATCACTTTCCAGGCCTTGATAAATTCATCCCTGTTTTGCGAATCTGCAGCTACCATCAAATCGTTCAATACTTTCAGCAATTCATCCGGCACCCTCCCCTTATACTTCTTCAAATACTCCCTGGCCCACACGATCTTCTCCAGATCAATCTCTTCGGTTCCTCCGGCAACTGTGGTTTCACCTGTCCCGGAAAACACTTCGTTAGTCGCAGCCGGCGCAATTTCGTCGGTTGCGCCCGGCTGCGGCGCAACTGGCGGCGTTTTGGGTTTTACCGCTTGTGCCTGGGTGACGTTTGGGGGTGTCGCAGGCGCTCGTTTTTTACCTCGCTCGGTGAAAAGTATCACTCCGGAAATTGCAATGAATACGACCATGACGATCAAAACCTGCTTTTTGTTCAATTTATCCCCCTTGATTTGTTCCGAATTCGATTATCGAAGCCCGGAATTGTGATACCGGAGCCTGGAATTGCAATACGGAAGCTTGGAATTCGAATACCAGAGCTTGGTAACTGAATACCAGAGCCCGGGAATGAGTTCCCAAGCCTTGGGATGCGGTTCCCAGAGCCTGGGATGATGATACTAAAGCCCTGAAGAATGCTCCCTAAGCCTTGTACACGAAATTTAGTTTTGATTCCCTGCATTTTTTGGCACCTTTCCAGATTCTTTTCTGTTTTTTGTGCTCCACCCCATTGTAACCCCGCTTTATCAAAATCCTGTTGTAGCATAATATGCTACAGGTTATTTTGATGCAGCACCGACGGATCTGGCTTCATCGCATTTGACAGCCTGTGACCGGTGGACATATTGTCGCAATTTCATGCTTCATGGCTCACGCCGCAGTTCAGATCAGGGTAATTGAGCGTAACTCCTTCGATGTTCGGGTCTGCTGGCTGGGTAAAGCCCTGTTCTTTGATCCAGGCGCAGTCAAAGCCGTAATCCCCGTGGATTTCCGTGTATCCGACTTGCGCGGTAAAGGTGACGGCAGGCGGGGTTCTGTAATGCAGTTTGCCGTAGAGGTCAGGCAGGGCATCGTGGAACACCACTGTGTACTGTTCATAGGCATTGCCTATGAAT